>CALMFQ010000543.1 GCA_937863215.1 uncultured Pseudomonadota bacterium | reverse complement strand
CTGCGGCCGGTACGGCCGATGCGGTGGATGTGCACCTCGGTATCCTTGCTGACATCGACGTTGATCACCGCTTCCAGCCGCTGGATATCCAGCCCGCGCGCCGCCACGTCGGTGGCGACCAGCACCGAACAGCTGAGGTTGGCGAACTGCAGCAGCGTCTCGTCGCGCTCGCGCTGCTCCATGTCGCCGTGCAGCTCCAGCGCGCTGAAACCCTGCGCCTGCAGCTGTTGCGCCAGTTCGCGGCAATGGATCTTGGTATTGCAGAACGCCAGCGTCGATTGCGGGCGGAAATGATTCAGCAATTGCGCCACTGCGGCGTTGCGCTGCTCGTTACTGACCTTGTAGAAGCGCTGCTCGATCTGGCTGTCGGCGTGCAATGCCTCGACCTTGACCTCGGCCGGTTGCTTGAGGAACGCGCTGCTGGCGCGGCGGATGTCGTCTGGATAGGTGGCGGAAAACAGCAGCGTCTGCCGCTTGGCCGGGCAGGCACTGACAATGCCGGCGATATCGTCGTAGAAACCCATATCGACCATGCGGTCGGCCTCGTCCAGCACCAGCGTCTGCACACCGGACAGATCGATGCTCTGGCGGCCGAGGTGATCGCGGATGCGCCCCGGCGTACCGACGATGATGTGCGCGCCATGGCCGAGCGAACCGATCTGCCGGCCGATCGGCACGCCGCCGCACAGCGTCAGTACCTTGATGTTGTCGGCACAGCGAGCCAGCCGGCGCAGCTCCTGCGCCACCTGATCCGCCAGCTCGCGCGTCGGGCACAGCACCAGCGCCTGGGTGCCGAACCAGCGCGGGTTCAGATGGCTGAGCATGCCGATGCCGAATGCGGCAGTCTTGCCGCTGCCGGTCTTGGCCTGCGCAATCAGATCGCGGCCCTGCAGGATCAGCGGCAGGCTTTGTTGCTGGATCGGCGTCATCTGTCGGTAGCCAAGGCTGTCGAGATTGGCCAGCATGGCCGGCGCCAGCGGCAGGCTGGCAAAAGAAAGGTCGCTCACGGGAAATCACCGGCGGGGAAAAGGCGCCCAGTATACACCCTGGCTGCAAGCCGCTCTGGGCGCGGTCTGCAGGCAAGGCTGCAAGCCGCATCCAGAGCGGTCTGCAGGCCGACGCTCTGCATCGATGTGGCAGATAAATGCGGCAACGAGCAAAATACGCGGTTTTACCGCTGTTGCCGTCGCTCATGAATCAAACGCTGCCTCTCACCGACTCCCTGTACGCCTATCTGCTGCAAACCGGCCTGCGCGAACACCCGGCGCTGGCGGCGCTGCGTGCCGAAACCGCGAGCAACCGCATGGCGAAAATGCAGATCGCCCCCGAGCAGGGCCAGCTGATCGGCTTTCTGGCGCAGCTGGCCGGCGTGCGGCGGCATATCGAGATCGGCGTGTTCACCGGCTACAGCACGCTGAACATGGCGCTGCACATGCCGGACGACGGTGAAATCGTCGCCTGCGACATGAGTGTCGAATTCACCACCATCGCCCGGCGTCACTGGCAGGCCGCCGGCATGGCGCACAAGATTGCGCTGCATCTGCAGCCGGGGGCAATCACGCTGCAGGCGCTGCTGGATCAAGGCCGTGGCGGCCAGTTCGACATGGCGTTCATCGATGCCGACAAGCGCAACTACCCGGCCTACTACGAGCTGTGCCTGCAGCTGCTGCGGCCGGGCGGGCTGATCCTGCTCGACAACATGTTCCTCGGCGGACGCGTGGCGGATGCGCCGCCGCCGAACGAAACGCCGGGCGTGGAAGTGATCCGCCAGCTCAACCGCGCGCTGCAGGCCGATCCACGCGTCGATTATTGCCTGCTGCCGCTGGGCGACGGCATGACGCTGCTGCGCAAGCGTTGATTGGTGTATCGTTGACAGAATCGTCACCGGCCGAGGAATCATCATGTACGCCCGCCCTCTTCAATCCGCCACCTTGAGCCTGCTGCTGCTGGGCGCCGCCGGCTGCTCCACCGCCGACATTTCCGCCGACCACAGCACCGCGATCCCGATCAGTGCCGGCGCAACCTTTGTCTGGGCTACGGCAACGCAGCCGCCACCGGCCAGCGGCAAGATCGAGAATGCCGATTTCGACAACGACATCGTGCGCCAGCGGATTCAGGATGCCATCGACGGCGAACTGCAACATCAAGGGCTGGCACCGGCCACCGACCCCGCCAATGCCGATTTCGTCGTCAGCTACCACATCGGCGTCAGCCGCAAGCAAAGCGTCACGGCCAGCCCGGAAATGACGACGATCATGCCAATGCTCCACTGTAGCGCCCGCCACTGCTGGAGCGGTCTCAGCTGGGGCTACTGGGGCCCGCCGCTGGAAACGCGGCGCACATACGAATACCGCGAAGGCTCGCTGATCATCGATCTGCAGCAACGCAGCAGCAACCGGCTGGCGTGGCGCGGCATTTACCGAGAGCGGCTGGGCGATACCGCAAAACTGAGCGACAAGGCGATCTACAGGATCGTCGCCGATACCATGAAAGGTCTGGTGCAATGAAGAAATTAGTATTGCTGCTGGCTTTGTGCGCCCCGGCGCTGGCCAGCGCCGAAGAAGCCACCGAGCTGCTGCGCGCGCAGCAGGCGCACGATCAGGCGCTGAAGGACTACGGCCGTGCCAGGGAAGACGCCAACTGGGCCGACCGCGAACTGAAAGAAGCGGAGCAGGATCTGGAAAAAGCCCAGCAGCGGCTGGAACAACTGCGCCAGAAACGCGATCAGGCGCACACCCAGACCAGTGTCACCCAGGCACGGCTGGAAGCGGCGCGCAGCGCAGTCGATGCCGCCTGGGCGGCGCGGCCGCAATAGCAGTGCAACGCAAACCTCCACCCGACACCGAGCCCGCCCCGATGCGGGCCGCAAACAATACAACAGGAAACGACAGGAGCAACCCCATGATTCCATTGACCGCGCTGGTTACCGGTGCATCGGCCGGACTGGGCGAAGAATTCGCCCGGCTACTGGCGAAAGACCATCACAATCTGATCCTGGTGGCACGCAACGAACAACGGCTGCAGCAACTGGCCGGCGAACTGCGGCAGCGCTACGAAGTAACCGTGCACGTATTCGCCTGCGACCTCAGCGTCCCCGGCGCAGCACAGGAGCTGTACGACGCAGTACGCGATGCCAATCTGACCATCGATATGCTGATCAACAACGCCGGCTTCGGCCTCAACGGCAAATTCCACGCAAACCCGGCGCAGCAGGAATTCGCGCTGCTGCAAGTCAATGTCGTCGCGCTGGCGCAACTGACGCGGCTGGTGTTGCCGGGAATGGTGGCGCGCGGGCTCGGGCGCGTGCTGAACATCGCCTCTACCGCCGCATTCCAGCCCGGGCCGCACATGGCCGGCTATTTTGCCTCCAAGGCGTATGTGCTGTCGCTGTCGGAAGCGCTGGCGGAAGAGCTGAAGGACAGCGGCGTCAGCGTGACCGTGCTGTGCCCCGGCCCGACGCAGACCGAATTCATCGATCGTGCCGGCATGGAAGAATCGCTGCTGTTCCGCCTGACCAAACAATCGGCCACCAAGGTAGCCAGCATCGGCTACAAGGCGATGCTGAAAGGCGAAGCGGTGGTAGTGCCAGGCCTGCACAACTGGGCCGTTGCCCAGACCGTGCGTTTCGCGCCGCGCAGCATGGCGCGCTCGCTGGCCGGCTATCTGGTCAAGTGAACGCCTGCGCCGGCAACGGCACAGGTTTCACGTGAAACAATCGGGGTTGCAGCGCCGGCGCGCGGCAACCTCAATGGCACAGCGGCGTCATGGCTGACGCCGCGGTTTTTTCCAGCATCTCGATCGTCAGACCGGTGCGCAACGGCTGGCCCACCCCCGCCTCCAGCGGATATTCCTGCAACTCGCCGCTACGCCGGTAGCCGCGGCGCAAATAAAACGCCAGCAGCTCGCTGCGCGCCGATACCACCACCATGCGCAAACGCGCCGCACCGAACTGCTGTTGTGCGTACGCTTCGGCATGCTGCAGCATACGCTTGCCCAAGCCGCTGCCCTGCAGTTGCGGCTCGACCGCCAGCATGCCGATCAGGCACACGCCGTCCACCTCGCGCTCCACCAGCACGCAGGCAATCACGCTATTGTCGCTACAGCCCAGCAGCAGAGCGCTGTCCGGCTGTTGCAGCAATGCCGCCACCTGTGCGGCGCTGGTGCGCGCGCCGGCTACCAGCGCCGCTTCGTGCGTCCAGCCACTGGCACCGGCAGCAGGACGATACGCGCGATTGACCAGATCCACGATTGCAGCCACATCGTCCGGCCGCGCTTGCCGCAGCAACAGTTCGCTCGCCATCTCAGAAATCTCCCCATACTGTCTGCAGCGCCGCCACTGCAGCCACCGCCGCG
>CALMFQ010000542.1 GCA_937863215.1 uncultured Pseudomonadota bacterium | reverse complement strand
TGGAGTTGCAGGCACTGAAGGTGTTTCTCGCTTTCGACTGAATAATGTCAGCCCCCCGGGCGATCCGGGGCGTAACGAAGGTTGCAGGCAGTGCGTGCAACACGGCAAGGGCCGACAGTACATAATTGCCATGTTCCGGGATCGGTATGGTCGCTGAAAAATAGTTCTCCTCAATTGGCCGGGCCGCAATGCCCGGCCTTTTTACCTTTGCCTGCAAGCCGCTCTGGCATTGGCCTGCAGCCTTGCCCGCAAGGCGCTCCCAGAGCGGCCTGCAGGCTGGGCGGGAGCTGCGTATCTCGTCACAAACTGATCTTTCTCAATGCCTGATTGCCAGGCTGCAGCTATAAAGCAGGGTTGGCCGGCGGCCCAGCCGGCATCATCGCCAATATTCCGCCACCGTAGCGGGCAAGACAAGGGAGACGCAATTGTCCACATATCTGGAACCGCAGGACATTTCGATTGAAGTGCTGCTGGAAAAATACGCCAAGGGTGAAGAAAAATCGCTCGCCGAGCTGCGCCAGCGCGTAGCGCGCGGCCTGGCGGCGCAGGAGAAGGATCCGGCACACTGGCAGGAGCGCTTTTTCTGGGCGATGCAGAACGGTTTCATCGCCGGTGGCCGCATCAACAGCGCTGCCGGTACCGATATCCAGGCAACGCTGATCAACTGCTTTGTGCAGCCGGTCGGCGATTCGGTATCGACCCAGGCCGGCGGCAAGGCGAGTATCTACCAGGCGCTGCAGGAAGCGGCCGAAACCATGCGTCGCGGTGGCGGCGAAGGCTACAACTTCTCCTACATTCGCCCGCGTGGTGCGATGGTGAAAGGCACGGCCTCGCGCGCTTCCGGGCCGATTTCGTACATGAAGGTGTTCGATCAATCGTGCGCGACGGTCGAATCGGCCGGTGCACGGCGTGGTGCGCAAATGGGGGTGCTGAATTGCGATCACCCGGATATCGAAGCGTTCATTCACGCCAAGGACAGCGGCGATCTGCGCAATTTCAACATCTCGGTGGGGGTATTCGATGCCTTCATGCAGCAGGTGGAAGCCGACGGCAAGTGGGAGCTGGTGCATGCGGCGCAGCCGGAAGCGAAAGAGTTTCCCGACTCCTACCAGCGTGCCGACGGCAAATGGGTCTACAAGGCCGTCAGCGCCCGCGATCTGTGGCGCCAGATCATGGAAGCGACTTACGACCACGCCGAGCCGGGCGTGTTGTTCCTCGACAAGATCAACCGCGACAA
>CALMFQ010000541.1 GCA_937863215.1 uncultured Pseudomonadota bacterium | reverse complement strand
GGAGTGGCGCTGGCTGCGCAGGCTCTGGAGCAACATCGGTTCGAGCTGATTCTGATGGACTGGCAACTGCCCGGCATCGACGGTTTTGAAGCCATGCGGCAGATTCGTGCCTTGCCTGGATATGCCGACGTGCCGGCGATCATGGTTACCGCTGCCGAAATGGCGCAAATCCAGGCCTTGCAGGAGCATGGCATCGATCATTACCTGTTCAAGCCGTTTCGGCGCTCAATGGTCTTGAACCTGGTGCGGGAAATGCTCGCAGGCCACGGCAGCGGATGCTTGCCGCAGCGGCGGCAGCATTTGCGTGGCCGGCGTATTCTGGTGGTGGAGGACAACGAATTCAACCAGCAGGTGGCGCGTGAATTGCTGGAAGATGCCGGCGCCCAGGTTGATGTGGCCGGAGACGGCATGCAGGGGGTCGCCGCAGTGGAAAGCCGCGCTTACGATCTGTTGCTGATGGACATGCAGATGCCGGTAATGGACGGCGTGACCGCCACGATGGCGATTCGCAGCCAGCCACGTTTTCACCATTTGCCGATCGTTGCCATGACTGCCAACGTCCTGGCGGAAGAACGCCAGCGCTGCCTGGATGCCGGCATGAACGATTTCATCTCCAAACCGGTTCAGCCGGAACTGCTCGACGCCGTAATCATGCGCCACCTGCCGCCGACACTCACGGTGCAGCAGCCGGAAGCACCGGCCGACGGCGCCGCGACAGCCGGCAATGCTGCCGCAGCAGCTGCCGGCGACGCAGCGCCGGCGCCGATCAACGTTGAACAGGGCATGTTTTACGTGCGCGGCAAGCAACCGGTCTTTCTCAAACTGCTGCAGCATTTCCGTCAGAGCCAGTCGAATGCCGCCGTCAAGCTACGCCAGCTGCTCGCGGACAACGATATCGACAGCGCACGGCGTCTGGTTCATTCGCTGAAAGGAATGGCCGGCACCATGGGCGCCGAGCCTCTGGCCGCTGCCGCCGGCGAACTGGAAACCTGCCTCAAGCAGGCCACGCCACAAACCTGCCGCGAACCGCTGCTGACGGTATTCGAACAGCGCCTGGCACAAGTCATTGCCGCTATTGATGCAGGAGTGCTGTAGGTTCGTTGGCAACCCGTCACCGGCGACCAAGCTACTCCGATCGGCGATATGCGGACACGCGCAGGAAGGGCTACGGACGATACGAACAAAGGCATCGCCCGGAATCGATCCGCTAGGGGGAAACATGCGATGAAGGCAAAAACGTGGCGTCCCCACGGGGATTCGAACCCCGGTTACCGCCGTGAAAGGGCGATGTCCTAGGCCTCTAGACGATGGGGACGAGGCGGTGTGCAGCTAGAGTGACCACAATGTCTTAGGTTGTGGCGTCCCCACGGGGATTCGAACCCCGGTTACCGCCGTGAAAGGGCGATGTCCTAGGCCTCTAGACGATGGGGACTTGCGTTCGCGTCAGCGAAGAAGGGCCGCATTCTATGTAAGCTTGCCGGCACTGTCAATCATATTTTTCGGCGCGCTTGCGACTGTTTCCGCGACGATACTGGTTGTGCGCGGAATGTTGTCCGCCTGCCAATGCGCGCTTGCCCAGTGCAGCAATTCGCGGCAAGGCGGCAGGTGCGCTGCGGTGTCGGGCAGCGGCTGGCCAAGGAACTGCAATGCTCTGACCAGAGCCACAGAGGCATTATCGCGCCTGAGCGGCAGGGCCAGATTCTGTTTGCTCAGCTTGAGTCCGTACTGGTTCACTGCCAGCGGCAGATGCAGGTAGCGCGGCCGCGCTGCACCGAGGCAGCGCTGCAGGTATAGCTGGCGCGGAGTGGATGCCAACAGGTCAATGCCACGCACGATATCGGTGATGCCCTGCCAGGCATCGTCCACGACAACGGCGAGCTGGTAGGAATACACGCCGTCGGCACGCTTCAATACAAAATCGCCGATTTGCTGCGCCAGATTCTGGCTTACCCAGCCCTGTACCCGGTCTTCGCAGCCAAAGTCGCCATCTGCAACACGCAGGCGCACCGCGCGCGGCAGTTTGCCCGGTGGCAGGCCGGCACGACAGGTGCCGGGGTAAATCGGCCCTTCGATACCGGTTTGCGACGAGTCGGCAATTTCCTTGCGGCTGCAACCGCAGGGGTAAGTCAGTCCCTGCTCGGTGAGTCGCTCCAGCGCTTGCCGGTAGCGTTGCTGGCTGGTCGCGTGGCTCTGGTAAACGATCGGCTCGTCCCATTCCAGCGCAAAATCCGCCAGCATGCGGATGATTTCGTCGGCGGCACCGGGGATACAGCGAGCCTGATCAATGTCTTCGATGCGCAGTAACCAGGTTCCGTTACGCGATCTGGCATCGAGGTAGCTGGCCAGTGCAGCCACTAGCGAACCGAAATGCAGCGCACCGGTAGGCGAGGGCGCAAAACGGCCCCGATAGCCGTCTGGCGGTTGGATTGCGGCATGCATTATCTGACGGTTCTGTTAAAATTCGAGGCAATATTCATGTGATATACAGGAACGACCATGACCTACGTTGTAACCGACGCGTGCGTGAAATGTAAATACACCGACTGCGTTGATGTGTGCCCGGTGGATTGTTTCCGTGAGGGGCCGAATTTTCTGGTCATCGACCCGGACGAATGCATCGATTGTACCCTGTGCGTTGCCGAATGCCCGGTCGAAGCGATTTATGCCGAGGACGATGTGCCGGCCGATCAGCAGGTGTATATCCAGTTGAATGCCGATTTGTCCAAGCACCCGAACTGGACGCCAATTGTCGAGAAGAAGGATCCGCTACCCGACCACGATCAATGGGCCACAGTAAAAGGCAAGCTGGACAAGCTGGACCGTAACGGCGCCTGAAAAGGCCGGTGCTGCGACAGGCAGGGTTGGATATGCTCCAGCCCTTTTTTGTTGCTATCGGCTACAGATTCAAATTGAACCGGATAACAGCAATTAATTACGCATAAAGGCCGGAATGCCAAAGCTTTACACAAAGCGTGCGTAATAGCGATTTTTTCTGAAAACTGGAAGAGTTGCCGGATTGGCAGGGGTCTGCTTGAAGGCAGGAGATATTGCTGGCGGAGCGGACGGGACTCGAACCCGCGACCCCCGGCGTGACAGGCCGGTATT
>CALMFQ010000540.1 GCA_937863215.1 uncultured Pseudomonadota bacterium | reverse complement strand
GGCGGCTTTCATGCGGTCCTGTGCCTTCCGCATCTTCGATGCGGCGACCATTTCCATGGCGCGTGTGATCTTTTGCGTGTTTTGCACGCTTTTAATCTTGTTGCGAATCTCTTTTCCGCTAGCCATTTCTGGACCTCGCTACGCCAAATTAGAAAGTCTGGGATTTCTTGAATTCGGCAATCGCGCCAGCAAGAATCTTCTCGTTATCGCCCGAGAGATCGCCGGTGTTGTCGATATCTTCCAGAACTTTGGCGTGGTTGGCACGCATATAGCCACGGAATGCCGATTCGAACGCCAGACACTTCTCAACCGGCACGTCGTCGTAATGACCTTTGGTCACGCCGAACAGGGTCAGGGTCATCTCCGATACTTTCAACGGAGCGTACTGGCCTTGCTTCAGCAGTTCGGTCACGCGGCGACCGCGTTCCAGCTGCTTGCGGGTTGCCTCGTCCAGATCGGAAGCGAACTGGGCAAACGCAGCCAGTTCACGATACTGCGCCAAGTCGGTACGGATACCGCCGGACAGTTTCTTCACCGCTTTGGTCTGAGCCGCACCGCCCACACGCGATACCGAAATACCCGCATTGATCGCAGGACGGATACCGGAGTTGAACAAGTCGGTTTCCAGGAAGATCTGACCGTCGGTAATCGAAATCACGTTGGTCGGAACGAATGCGGAAACGTCACCGGCCTGGGTTTCAATAATCGGCAGAGCGGTCAGCGAACCGGTTTTGCCTTTTACTTCGCCATTGGTCAGTTTCTCAACCTGATCGGCATTGACGCGCGATGCACGCTCCAGCAGACGCGAGTGCAAATAGAATACGTCGCCCGGGTAAGCTTCGCGGCCCGGCGGACGACGCAGCAGCAGCGAAATCTGGCGGTATGCAACAGCCTGTTTCGACAGATCGTCGTAAACGATCAGTGCATCTTCACCGCGATCGCGGAAGTACTCGCCCATGGTGCAACCGGAGTAAGCGGCAATGTACTGCATTGCCGCCGATTCCGAAGCCGACGAAGCGACGATGATGGTGTGACCCATTGCACCGTGCTCTTCCAGCTTGCGTACCACGTTGGCAATCGACGATGCTTTCTGGCCGATCGCGACGTAAACGCAGATAACGCCGGTGCCTTTCTGGTTGATGATCGCATCCAGAGCCACGGCAGTCTTGCCGGTCTGGCGGTCGCCAATGATCAGTTCGCGCTGACCGCGGCCGACCGGAACCATCGCATCAATCGCCTTGGTACCGGTTTGCAGCGGCTGGCTAACCGATTGACGCGCAATCACGCCCGGCGCGATCTTTTCGATCGGGCTGGTAGCGGTGGCGTTGACCGGGCCCTTGCCGTCGATCGGCTGACCCAGCGAGTTCACCACGCGGCCGATCAGTTCGCGGCCAACCGGAACTTCGAGAATACGACCGGTGCACTTCACCTCGTTGCCTTCGGAGATGTGCTCGTATTCACCCAGAATAACCGCACCCACGGAGTCACGCTCCAGGTTCAGCGCGAGGCCGAAAGTGTTATCCGGGAATTCCAACATTTCGCCCTGCATGACCTCGGAAAGGCCATGAACGCGAACGATACCGTCAGTGACCGATACCACGGTGCCCTTGGTGCGGGTTTCCGCGCCTTCGGCCAGACCGGCGATCTTGCTCTTGATCAGATCACTGATTTCAGAGGGGTTTAACTGCATGATCTCTCCTAACTCTTAAGCCTGTACGCCATTGCCTGCAGTTTGGCACGCACCGACGCATCCAATACTTCGTCACCGACGGTGACGCGGACTCCGCCAATCAACTCCGGATCGACCGAAACCTTCGGGCTGATCTTGCAGCCGAACTTGGCTTCCAGCTTGCCGGACAATTCCTTGACCTGGGCATCATCCATCGGAAAGGCGGATACGACTTCCGCCTCGACGGTGTTATTGGCCGCGTCTTTCAAGGTTTCGAACTGACTCGCAATTTCCGGGAGAATGGTCAAACGGCCATTCTCCAGCAGGGCATCAATCAGATTGAGCACCTGCGCATCAGCCTTCGCTGCCAGCACATCGGCCAGCAACGATTTGATCTGTGCGGCGGAATACTGCGGATTGGTGACAACCGCCTTGCCAGCATCGTCAGCAACCACTGCAGCCATTACGCCGAGTACTTCAGACCATTTGGCAAATGCGTTGCTTTCCTTTGCGAGGCGGAACAACCCTTCAGCGTAAGGCCTAGCGACTGTAACGATTTCTGCCATGAGATTCTTACAATTCCGCTTGAATCGAAGTCAGCAGATCGGCGTGTTTGGTAGCGTCGATTTCCTTGCGCAGGATCTTCTCGGCACCGGCAACGGCCAGCTCTGCAACCTGTGCACGCAATGCCTCTTTGGCACGATGCACTTCTTGACTAATCTCCGCCTTGGCACCAGCTACGATACGCTCGCCTTCAACGCGGGCGGTATCTTTGGATTCCTCAACAATCTGTGCGGCGCGCTTTTCAGCCTGGGCGATAATTTCCGTCGCCTGCTTCTTGGCTTCGCGCACTTTGTCGGCGGCCAGTTTTTCTGCATTCTGCAGATCCTGCTTGCCGCGATCCGCGGCAGCCAGACCGTCAGCAATGCGATTGGCACGCTCATCCAGCATGGTGATCAGCGGAGGCCAAACAAACTTCATGGTGAACAGCACCAGGATGGCGAAGGTGATCGCCTGTCCTAACAGTGATGCATTAATATCCATGTTTGTTTTTCCCCTGAACTGTTGCGACTAAACCAGCCAAAAATTACTTGATAACGGCCAGCAGCGGGTTCGCAAATGCCAGGAACAGACCAACAGCAACGGAGATAATGAAGATCGCGTCAACCAGACCAGCGATAACGAACAGTTTCGGCTGCAGTGCGCCCATCATTTCCGGCTGACGCGAAGCGCCTTCCAGGAATTTGCTACCTACCAGGGCCACACCAATCGCCGCGCCCACACCTGCCAGACCAATCATCAGGCCGATAGCAATTACGGTGAAGCTCTGTACGTTAGCGATCAATGCCAAATTTTCCATTTCTTACTCCTGTTGGTTAAAAAGTGGTTTGTTAAAACACAAGGTACTACTGATTAGTGATCCTCGACGGCGAGGCTCAGATAAACGATCGTCAACATCATGAAAATGTAGGCTTGCAGAATCACGATCAGGATGTGGAAGATCGCCCACGGGGCGCCGGCCGCCCACTGAACATACCAAGGCAACATTGCGATCAGCATGAACACGAGTTCACCAGCAAACATGTTACCCAGCAACCGCAGCGCGAGCGACAGAGGCTTGGACAACAATTCGACCATCTGCAGCAGGAAGTTTGCCGGCGCCAGCGCAGGGCCGAACGGCGCGGTAAACAGTTCCTTGGTGTAGCCACCGACACCCTTGGCGCTGATACTGAACACAATGATCAGAATCGTCACCGACAGCGACATCGCGAACGTCAGATTGATGTCGGCGGTAGGCACTACACGCAGATAAACATGATGCGGATCCATGCCAAATACGTTGGCACCGATCAGTTGAGCGATTTTCGGCAGGAAATCGACAGGCAGAAAGTCCATCGAGTTCATCAGCACGATCCAGCAGAACACGGTCAGCGCCAGCGGCGCAATCATCTTGCTCTTGCCGTGAAAAACTTCCTTGACATGCTGATCGACCATCTCGACGATCAGCTCGATAAACAACTGGAACCGGCCCGGCGCAGCCACCTTGGCGTTACGCGCAACGCTGGCAAAAATGCCAACGAACAGGAAACCGAGAATCAGCGAAACCCAGAATGTATCCAGATGGAAAGTCCAGAAGCCGCCGCCTTCGTGCGGGGTTTTCCAGTTCATCAGGTGGTGCTGGATATATTCCGATGGGGTAGGAAGATGTTGATTATCAGACATGTTCAGTTCTTGTAAAAAATCAAAGCAATCCAGTACGCCAGCAGCGATGCAATGAATGCCAGCAACAACGCAGGCAAGTGCACGCCACGCACAAAAAAGCAGACCAGCAAACCCAGCAGCGAAACGCCCACCTTGCCCGCTTCCGCAAGCAGATGGCGATTCAGCGCCTGTTGTGCCGAATGCCTGGGATCAACCCGTGCCAGTCTTGAATAAACAAAAACCGACACTATATTGATCGTACCGCCGATCAGCGCAGCCAGTGCGCCGGAAAAACCAGCCAACAAAAATGCAAGCAAAACTGCCAGTACGGTGATCGCCACCATGGCGAGTTGCACTTTTGTTGCCTGCCGCTTCAAACGATCGTATGGATTCACGACACGCAAAAACTCATTGAGTATAGAGGGTTTTTAGCCAACTAGCAAGGCCGAAGGCACCAAACAGGTGCCTTTTTCTGTTGCAATGCAGCATCGAATCATCAGCGCAGACGCCCCAGCAACTCATCCAGCTGATCCAGGCTGGAATAATCGATGGTAATGCTGCCACTACCCTTTTTGCCTGGCTTGATCTGCACCCGGGCACCGATGCGCTCGGCGATTTCTTCCTGCAAGCGCTGAACATCCGGATCGAGCGGCTTCGGCTCGCGCGCCTGCGGCTCCTGCAGCAATTGCTGCACCAGCCGCTCGGTTTCGCGCACCGACAGGTTTTTCGCCACAACCAGCCGAGCCACTTCGAGCTGACGCATCACCGGCAGGCCCAGCAGGGCGCGGCCATGGCCCATGTCGATCTCGCCGCAATGCAACATCTCGCGCACCGGTTCCGGCAATTGCAACAGGCGCAGCAAATTACTCACCGCGCTGCGCGAGCGTCCCAGCGCTTCGGCGGCGGATTCGTGCGTCATGCCGAATTCGTCGATCAGCCGCTGGATGCCAAGCGCTTCTTCCAGCGCATTCAAGTCCTCGCGCTGGATATTCTCGATCAGCGCCATCGCCAACGCCGCTTCATCGGCAACCGCGCGCACCACCACCGGCACCTCAACCAGGCCTGCGAGTTGCGCGGCACGCCAGCGGCGCTCGCCAGCGATGATTTCATGCTTGCCGCTGACCACCGGCCGCACCAGGATCGGCTGCATCAGGCCCTGCACCCGGATCGACGCGGCCAGCTCGGCCAGCGCCGCCTCATCCATGCGATTGCGCGGCTGATATTTGCCCGGCTGCAATTGCGCCACCGGCAACGTCTGCAAACTGTCGTTACCTGTATCGGAGCGGGTATCTGCCAGCAGCGCGTCAAGTCCGCGCCCCAGGCCTTTCATCAGTTTTGCCATTGATTCGAATCCTTGTGCAGATCAGGCTACGGCAGCCGGCTGCTTGTCGAGCATTTCCTGCGCCAATGCGAGATACGCCAGCGCGCCCTTGGAACTCTTGTCGTACACCAGCGCTGGCAGGCCATGACTGGGTGCCTCGGCCAGCCGTACATTGCGCGGGATCACCGTGTTGTAGACCTTGTCGCCGAAATGCTGCTTCAACTGCTCGGCAACCTGTTGCGCCAAGGTGCTGCGCGGGTCGTACATGGTGCGCAACAACCCTTCGATCTCGATTTGCGGATTGAGCGTGGCACGCACCTTGCGCAGCGTACTGACCAGATCGGTCAGGCCTTCCAGCGCGAAGTACTCGCATTGCATCGGGATCATTACCCGATCCGCCGCGACCAGGCCGTTCAGCGTCAGCAGGTTCAGCGCCGGCGGGCAATCGATCAGAACGAAATCGTAGTCGTCGTCAACCTCGGCCAGCGCCTGCTTCAGCCGCAGCTCGCGCCGATCGAGATCGACCAGCTCGATTTCGGCACCGCCCAGCTCGCGATTGGCCGGCAACACGTCGTAACCGCCCTGCTCGGCGCGCACTCGCGCCTGCGCCACACTCGCGCCCCCCAGCAACACGTGATACACCGATTGGCGCAGCTGGCCTTTATTGATGCCACTGCCCATGCTGGCGTTGCCCTGCGGATCGAGGTCGATCAGCAGCACGCGTCGGCCGGATGCGGCAAGACTGGCAGCCAGATTGACGGCGGTGGTGGTTTTGCCCACCCCGCCTTTTTGATTGGTGATCACCAGGATTTTTGCCATCGTCACGCCGCCCGTATTCTTACCAGATGCCGTTCGGCATCGAGCCCCGGCACATGCAGGGGGACCACTTCAGTTACAGCAAACCCGGCCGGCAGCCGGGTCATTTCATCCTGCGGATAGACACCTTTCATCGCCGCATAGCAGCCATCGGCCGCCAGCAGATGCTGCGACAACGCGACAAAATCGCCCAGATCGGCGAACGCGCGCGAGGTGATCAGATCAAACGGCTGCGCCGGCCGGTATTGCTCGACGCGACCGGTAATCACTTCAACATTCGCCAGTTGCAGGCTGATGACTGCCTGCTGCAGGAAACCGGTTTTCTTGCTGTTACTGTCAATCATCGCAACCTGCCAGCCGGGATGGCAGATTGCCAGAATGATACCCGGCATGCCGCCACCAGAGCCGACATCCAGCACGCGCCGCGCTTCGATGTGCGGCAGGATCGCCAGGCAGTCGAGCAGATGCAGGCCGATCATGCGTTCCGGCTCGCGCACCGCGGTCAGGCTGTAAACCTTGTTCCACTTGTCCAGCAACAGAATATAGTCGAGCAGCTTGCGCTGCACCGCGATATCGATCTGCAACCCGAGCGCATCGATACCCTGTTGCAGTTGCCGCACCAGATCAGTGTCGCTCATGCCGGCTGCTTTCCACAGCGTTTCAGGTGCACCAGCAGCAAACCGATCGCCGCCGGAGTGATGCCGGAAATACGCGACGCTTGCCCCAGGGTTTCCGGGCGGTGCTTGCCGAGCTTCTGCTGCACCTCTTTCGACAGACCGACCACCTGCGAATAATCCATATCCGGTGGCAGCGCTACGTCATCGATACCTTCGCGGCGCGCCACTTCGTCGATCTGGCGATTGATATAGCCTTCGTACTTGACCTGGATCTCCACCTGCTCCGCCACCACCGCCTCAGCCACTGCCTCACCGGCACCCGGCAGAGTCATCAGCGCGGCATAGCTCACGTTCGGCCGGCGCAGCAAATCGCGCAGATTGTACTCCCGCTCGATCCCCTGCCCCAAGACTCTTTCGGCGTCGGCCTGCGGCAATACGCGTGGATTGATCCAGGTGGACTTGAGCCGTTCCAGCTCGGCCGCCACCGCATCGCGCTTGCGGCAGAACATATCCCATTGCGCATCCCCTACCACGCCGAGCTTGCGGCCGGCGTCGGTCAGGCGCATATCGGCATTGTCTTCACGCAACTGCAGACGGAATTCGGCGCGGCTGGTGAACATGCGGTACGGCTCGGTCACGCCACGGGTAATCAGGTCGTCCACCAGCACGCCGAGATAGGCCTCATCGCGTGCCGGGCACCAGCTTTCCTTGCCCTGTACCTGCAAGCCGGCATTGATACCGGCCAGGCAGCCCTGCGCCGCTGCTTCTTCATAGCCGGTGGTGCCATTGATCTGACCAGCGAAGAACAAACCGTGGATCGACTTGGTTTCCAGGCTGGATTTGAGATTGCGCGGATCGAAATAGTCGTACTCGATGGCATAGCCGGGGCGCAGGATGTGCGCGTTTTCCAGCCCTTTCATCGAGCGCACCAGCGCCAGCTGCACATCGAACGGCAGGCTGGTGGAGATACCGTTGGGGTAGATTTCGTTGGTCTGCAGACCTTCCGGCTCCAGGAAAATCTGGTGGCTGGCCTTGTCGGCAAAACGGTGAATCTTGTCTTCGATCGACGGGCAATAGCGCGGGCCGACGCCTTCGATCACGCCGGTGTACATCGGCGAGCGATCCAGCCCGCTGCGGATGATTTCGTGGGTTTTTTCGTTGGTGTGCGTTACCCAGCAAGGCAATTGCTGCGGATGCATGGCGCGGTTGCCGCGATAGGAGAATACCGGCTCCGGGTCGTCGCCCGGCTGTACGCCCATCACGCTGCGGTCGATGGTGCGGCCGTCGATGCGCGGCGGGGTGCCGGTTTTCAGCCGGCCAACCGGCAAGTTCAGCTCACGCAGCCGCGCCGCCAGCGATACCGCCGCCGGATCGCCAGCACGCCCTGCCTGGTAATTCTGCAGGCCGACGTGGATCAGACCGGCGAGAAAGGTGCCGGCGGTCAGCACCACGGTTGGTGCGTCAAAGCGCAGACCCAGCTGGGTGACGACACCGGTCACACGATCGCCGCTGACAGAAATATCGTCAACGGCCGCCTGGAATAGCGTCAAATTCGGCTGATTTTCCAGCATCGAACGAATCGCCGCCTTGTACAACACCCGGTCGGCCTGGGCACGGGTGGCGCGTACCGCCGGCCCCTTGCTCGAATTGAGGGTGCGGAACTGAATGCCGCCGATGTCCGTGGCCAGCGCCATCGCGCCTCCGAGTGCATCGACTTCCTTGACCAGATGGCCCTTGCCGATGCCGCCGATCGACGGATTGCACGACATCTGCCCCAGCGTTTCGATATTGTGCGTCAGCAACAGAGTCTGTACGCCCATGCGCGCCGCAGCCAGAGCGGCTTCGGTGCCAGCATGGCCGCCGCCGACAACAATCACGTCGAATCTGGTGGGGTAAAGCATGGAAGGCATTCCGGGCTGAAAAGCGAAGGGCGCACATTCTACGCGAAAACGCCAGCCGACGTCAGCATCAATCGCAACGATTGACAATCAAATCATTGCCTTATCAATACCTTGCCAGCACAGACGACAAGCGGAGCAGCATCGTCCGGCGGCAGCGGCTAACATTATTTTCTGAACTTGCATTGCGCATGGCTGTCCCCATATCAGGGTTATTCGGTAGCGCAACGGTTCGTACCAACGCATGAGCCGCCCACAGAGCGGCCAGGAGACAAATCATGGGACTCATACGACGTGCAGCGGTAGCGGGAGCCTTCTATCCCAGCCAGGCTGACGAACTGAGCCGTACCATCGGCAATTTCCTCATCGATTGCCGCCAGGAAATCAAGCTGCCGCGCCCGCCCAAAGCCATCATCGTTCCGCATGCCGGATATGTGTATTCCGGCGCAGTGGCGGCTTCGGCATATACGCTGTTGCGTCCGCTGCATGCGGAAATCAGCCGGGTGGTACTGCTCGGCCCGGTGCACCGGGTACCGATCAAGGGCTTGGCGCTGCCGGGAGGCGAAGCATTCGCCACCCCGCTCGGCACCGTACCGCTCGACGTCAACGCCTGCAAGCAACTGGAAGCGCTAGCGCAAGTCAGCGTCAACGCGGCAGCGCACGCGCTGGAGCATTCGCTGGAGGTGCAGCTGCCATTCCTGCAGCGGGTGCTGGATCATTTCACGCTGATCCCGCTGGCAGTCGGCGATGCCAGCCCGGAACAGGTCGCGGAGGTACTGGAGCAGGTCTGGGGTGGCTCGGAAACCTTGCTGGTAATCAGCTCCGACCTGTCGCATTACCTGCCGTACCCGCTGGCGCAGCGGGTCGATGCCGACACCACGCAAACCATTCTCGAACTGAACCAGCAATTCGGCCACAACCAGGCCTGCGGTGCGACGCCGATCCAGGGCCTGCTGAGCGTCGCGCAGCGGCACCGGATGCAGCCGTACCTGCTGGACTTGCGTAACTCCGGCGATACCGCCGGCGACAAGGAACGCGTAGTCGGCTATGCCTCGTTCGCGTTCTGCGAGGCAGCCTGATGCAGGCGCTCGGGCCGACGCTGCTGCAACTGGCGCGCGCCAGCATCCATGCCGCGCTGGGGCAGCCGCTGGCGGTCAGCGCCGCAATCGACCACCCGCAATTGGTACAGCCGGGTGCGACGTTCGTCACCCTGACACAAAGCGGCGAGTTGCGCGGCTGCATCGGCAGCCTGGAAGCGTGGCGGCCGTTACTGCAGGACGTGCAGGCCAACGCGGTCGCCGCAGCGCTGCGCGATCCGCGCTTTGCGCCGCTAACGCCGGAGGAACTCGGCGCCACGCGGGTCGAAGTATCGCTGCTGTCGGCACCGCAACCGCTCGGCTTTACCGACGCAGCGGATGCGCTGGCGCAACTGCGACCCGGCATCGACGGCGTGATTCTGGAAGATCGCGGCCGCCGTGCGACATTCCTGCCCCAGGTGTGGGAACAGCTGCCGCAAGCCGAAGTCTTTATGGCGCACCTGAAACGCAAAGCCGGCTTGCCGGCCGATTACTGGTCGGAATCGCTGCATCTGTCGCGCTACACGGTACAGAAATGGCAGGAAACCGGAGCGGAACAATAAACGTGTAGCACCATCGATACACGTCGCGGCAACAGCAATAACAATCCCCGCGCCCACCGATGCATGACTGGAAAGGGCCGACATGACTGTTCAAGCAAGCAACCACCCCGCCAGATACTGGCATTTCAACGACGACGGTCGCATCCAGTGCGATCTGTGCCCGCGCGACTGCAAGCTGCACGAAGGCCAGCGCGGCGCCTGTTTTGTACGCCAGCGGCTCGGCGACCGCATGGTGCTGACCACCTACGGCCGCTCATCCGGTTTCTGTATCGACCCGATCGAGAAAAAGCCGCTCAATCACTTTTACCCCGGCAGCAGCATCCTCAGCTTCGGCACCGCCGGCTGCAATCTGGCGTGCAAATTCTGCCAGAACTGGGACATCAGCAAATCGCGCGCAATGGATACGCTGATGGATCAGGCCAGCCCGGAAGCGATTGCCGAGGCGGCCGCAGCCTACAACTGCAAAAGCGTGGCGTTCACCTACAACGACCCGGTGATTTTTGCCGAATACGCACTGGACGTCGCCGACGCCTGCCACGAGCGTGGCATCCAGACCGTGGCCGTGACCGCCGGCTACATGCATGCCGAACCGCGCATCGACTTCTACGCCAGGATGGATGCGGCAAATGTCGATCTGAAAGCATTCACCGACGAGTTCTATGTCAAACAGACCGGCGCGCACCTGCAACCGGTGCTGGAAACGCTGCAATATCTGCAGCATGAAACCGATGTCTGGTACGAAATCACCACCCTGCTGATTCCCGGCCTCAACGATTCGGACGCCGAATTGCATGCGATGACCGAGTGGATTGGCGAAAATCTCGGCCCGAACGTGCCGCTGCATTTCACCGCATTTCACCCGGATTACAAGCTGCGCGACCTGAGCGCCACGCCGGCCGCGACGTTGACGCGCGCGCGGCGAATCGCTCAAAGCAAGGGGCTGCGTTACGTCTACACCGGCAACGTGGTGGATCGCGACGGTGGCTCGACGCATTGCCCGACCTGCGAGCAGCCATTGATCGTGCGCGACTGGCACCGGATCGTCGATTACCGGCTGCAGCACAACGGCCAGTGCGGATGCGGCGAACCGATTGCCGGCCGCTTTGACCGGCAACAGGGCGATTTCGGCCGGCGGCGCATCCCGATCCGGATTGCCGATGAACGACTTTGAGCCGGATTGTCGGCGCCGCCGGCCGGAGCCTTACAGTATCCGGCTCAAGCGCCGCGCCATATCCGGGCTGAATGCCACCAGCACGACCCGTTCAATGGCCCGGGCAGACAGCAGCTCCTGCTTCAGCGTCGCCACCGCCAGCGCGCAGGCGGCGTCGAGCGGATAGCCGTACACACCGCAGGAAATCGCCGGGAATGCCAGTGAGCGCAAGCCATGCCGCTCGGCCAGATTCAGGCTGTTACGATAACAGGCCGCCAGCAACGCGGCCTCGTTCCGTGCACCGCCCTGCCAGACCGGGCCAACCGTGTGAATCACATAGCGGGCCGGCAGGCGATAGCCCTTGGTCAAGCGGGCCTCGCCGGTCGGACAACCGCCGAGCGTACGGCATTCAGCCAGCAGGCCGGGGCCGGCGGCGCGATGAATCGCACCATCGACTCCGCCGCCGCCCAACAGACTGGAATTGGCGGCATTGACCACGGCATCGACCTGCAGCGTGGTAATGTCGCCCTGCCATACTTCGATTGCGCTGTTGCCAATCCGAATCGCTGCCTGCATCTCCCCTCCCTTTTCAGTAGCGCACCGCCAGTGCCCGACAATGGATGTGGCCGCACGAACTGGCCAAGCCGGCTCCAGCCTGCTACGCTGGGCAATATACAGGCTGGAAGCCGCATTGGTATTGGCTTGCCGCCGCACCGCCAGCCGCGGCCCCCAAGGCAGCACGGAATAATTCGCCCAGGAACAGCAACCCGATGCCGACTCGCCCCTGGATGGCAATGGTATGCGTAACGCTGCTGCATGGCTGCGGCACGCTGCAAACCACCTGCCAACCGCAGCGGTTGCCGGCGCTCGATACTTCGCGCCGCAGCTACTGCAACAGCATACCGTCGATCTATGCCGGCGCCAGCTACGATCTGTGCGCATCGGCATTCAGCCGCCCCGGCGAGGTCGATGCCAACGCCGTCAGCGCAGCACATTTGCTCAGCCTGCCGCTGAGCGCGATTGGCGACACGCTGTTGCTGCCATACACCGTGCTACGTCAGTTACAGCAAGGCAATCTGCCACTCAAGCGCGACCCCTGATCACAACCAAGCAAAAGGGCCGCATCTGCGGCCCTTGTTGTCTTACCCGATCGCAGCCGCTTAATGCAGCCCCTTGATCATGTCTTCCACGACTTTCTTCGCATCGCCGAAGATCATCATCGATTTGTCCATGTAGAACAGATCGTTATCCAGACCGGCGTAACCCGCGCTCATCGAACGTTTGACGATCAGCACGGTGCGCGCCTTGTGCGCTTCCAGAATCGGCATGCCGTAGATCGGGCTGGCCTTGTCGGTGAGTGCGGCCGGGTTGACCACGTCGTTGGCGCCGATCACCAGCACCACGTCGGTGTTGGAGAAGTCGGAGTTGATTTCTTCCATTTCCAGCACTTGCTCGTACGGCACTTCGGCTTCGGCCAGCAGCACGTTCATGTGGCCGGGCATACGGCCGGCAACCGGGTGGATGGCGTAGCGGACGTTGACGCCTTTTTCGGTCAGCAAGGTAGCAAACTCTTGCAGCGCATGCTGAGCGCGCGAGACCGCCAGACCGTAACCGGGAACGATGATCACCGAGTCGGCGTTGGACATCAGGAACGACGCATCTTCGGCCGAGCCGGATTTGTAGTTCTTCTGCTTGGTTTCACCCGCAGCGCCGCCAGCCGCATCGTCACCGGTGCCCATGCCGCCGAAGATGACGTTCATCAGCGAACGGTTCATGGCTTTACACATGATGTACGACAGGATTGCACCGGACGACCCCACCAGCGAGCCGGCAATGATCAGCACCGAGTTGTTGAGGGTGAAGCCGATACCGGCGGCGGCCCAGCCCGAGTAGGAGTTCAGCATCGATACCACCACCGGCATGTCGCCGCCGCCGATCGGGGCGATCAGGAAGTAGCCGAGTACCAGGGCGAAACCGGTCATGATGATGAACGACTGCAGGTTCTGGCTGGCGAAGTAGTGCACGCCGAAGCCGATCATCGCCAGTGCCAGGGCAATCTGCAGCGGCTTGACGAAACCGCCCTTGAGCGGCTTGGAGCCGGCCTTGCCCGATAGTTTCAGGTAAGCGACAACCGAAGCGGTGAAGGTGATGGCGCCGATGAAGCAGCCGAGGAACAGTTCGAAGCGGTGGACTCCATCGTGTGCTGCGCCTTCGTGGAACACCGCGGCAATCGCGATCAGCACTGCCGCCAGACCCACCAGCGAGTGCATCAGCGCGACGGTTTCCGGCATCGCGGTCATTTCCACGGTTTTGGCGCGATAACCACCGATTACCGCACCGGCAGCAATGGCGCCGACGATCAGGGCGATATTGGGGTTAGGCGCCACAGCAAAGGTGATCAGCACCGACAGGCCCATGCCGATCATGCCGTAACGGTTGCCCATGCTGGCGCCGAGCGGGCTGGATAAGCCTTTCAGCGCAAGAATGAACAGGATGGCGGCGACGAGATAAACCCAGTCCGCGTATTGAGCGAGGAATTGCATCGTCGGGGCCCCTTATTTCTTTTTCTTTTTGAACATGTCCAGCATCCGTTCGGTGACCATGAAGCCACCGAAGATGTTGATGCTGGCGAGAAACACTGCCAAGGCGCCCAAGACGGACGTCAGGGTGATGGTTTGTTCCTGGATGACGACGGTCTGCAGCATGGCGCCGACGACGATAATGCCGGATACGGCGTTGGTCACCGCCATCAGCGGCGTGTGCAGTGCCGGGGTGACGTTCCACACCACGTGGTAGCCGACAAAAATCGCCAGCACAAAAATGGTGAAGCTGGCGGTAAACGGGTCCATCGCCTGCACGTGCTGGGCCGCAGCGTGTGCTGCCTGGCCGGCGGCAACGGCAGCCTGATTGATTACTTCAGTTGTCATTGTTCGCGCTCCCTGAATCAGTTAGGTTTGCTGTAACGCACCTGGCCTTCGCCAGTGATGCGGGTTGCGGCAACCAGGTCGTCTTCCATATTGATCTTGAAGCTGCCGTCTTTCTGCAGCATCAAGTTGAGGAAAGTCAGCAGATTGCGGGCATACAGCGCCGAGGCATCCTGTGCCACCATGCCTGGCAGGTTGACCGAGCCGACCAGGGTGACGCCGTTTTCGGTCTGGATCACTTCGCCGGCGCGCGACAGCGGGCAGTTGCCGCCCGATTCCACCGCCAGATCGACAATCACCGAGCCCGGCTTCATGCCGGCAACGGTTTCCGGTTTCACCAGTACCGGTGCCGGGCGCCCCGGGATCAGCGCGGTGGTGATGATGATGTCGGCAGCCTTGGCGTGTTTGTCGACCAGTTCGCCCTGACGCCGTTTGTAGTCGTCGGACATTTCCTTGGCGTAGACGCCGTCGCTGGCTTTTTTCTCTTCGTCGGTCATCGGCACTTCAACGAACTTGGCGCCGAGCGATTCGACTTGTTCCTTGGTCGACGGGCGCACGTCGAAGGCTTCAACCACGGCGCCGAGGCGCTTGGCGGTGGCAATCGCCTGCAAGCCGGCAACACCAACACCGAGGATCAACACCCGCGCCGGTTTCACGGTACCGGCCGCGGTCATCATCATCGGCATGAATTTCGGGTAGTAGTGGGTGGCCAGCAGCACGGCTTTGTAACCGGCGATGTTGGCCTGCGACGAGAGGATGTCCATCGACTGCGCACGGGTGGTACGCGGCAGCACTTCCAGCGCAAAACAGTCGAGCTTGCGCGCGGCGAAGGCTTCCAGGTTCGGGTTGGTGTGCACAGCAAACGAACCGATCACGCTGGCGCCTTCCTTGATCAAGCCGATTTCTTCGGCCTGCGGGGCGCGCACCTTGAGGATGATGTCGCTGTTGTACGCTTCTTGTGCCGTGCCGACGATTTGTGCGCCAGCATCGGCAAATGCCGTGTCGGTGATTGCCGACAGCTTGCCGGCACCGCTCTGAACCAGAACGCGATTGCCGCCTGCCACCAGTTTCTTCACCGTCTCCGGCGTCGCCGCAACCCGGGTTTCGTTGGCCGCGATTTCCGCTGGAATACCAATTTGCATGGTCTGCCCTCTTCTAAGTAACAATCCAGATTCGGTTGGCGACGCTGGAAATGCTGCGATTCCAGCGCCGGAAACCTCGCGATTTCGGCACTCGGCCCGGCCGCTCGGTTATCTTTTCATGTCACCCACCGCGCAAGGTTGCTCTGGCTCAGCCGGCCGCGCGCCATTGGTGCGGCGCGCACAGTCAAACACCCCGCCGTGCGCGCGAAATCAACGGCTCGGTGAGGTGCAA
This sequence comes from uncultured Pseudomonadota bacterium, assembly GCA_937863215.1. GTDB lineage: Bacteria > Pseudomonadota > Gammaproteobacteria > Burkholderiales > SCOH01 > CALMFQ01. Next base: position 4,031 of record CALMFQ010000540.1, on the reverse strand, counting down.
CAGACGAAACTGAGTTACTGCAAGATCACACCGGATGATGTGATGATTTGCCGCGTCGCCCGCCATGTTTCACGGCGGTCTTCGCAGCGGGACTGGAAGGTCCCTTCATTTGCGCAAGCTAGTGTTCGAGCTTTTACAATGTACTGATTTTCAATAAGAAAACTTATTTCAATCAAACGCTCGTATTAATTTATACAAGATAGTCCAACAAAGCTGTTGGCTTGTCAATGCTCTTACTCAGGGAAAACCCCAATCTCTTTGCAATAGTATTTAACAATCAATTGTCAAACCATGTCACAGACATTGGGCAGACATGCAAATGACATGAATCGTGCGCAAAACCGCCTATGCACGATAAATCACGGAAAATGTACCTACCCCGACAGTGAATCGTAAATCAGCCGCGCGATCAGCAACCACACCAGGCACAGGAACAGGCGCCGCACCAACGGAGCGCCGCCACGCACCGCCAGGCGACTGCCGATGCGCGCACCGAGAATATTGCAGCAGGCCATGGGAACGGCAAACAGGTACAGTACGTTGCCGGAGGGAATGAAATACGCCAGAGCCGCCAGATTGGTGGCGAGATTGACGATCTTGGCAATCGCCGATGCACGCAAGAAATCGCAGCCGAACCAGCGCACACAGCCAAACAACAGAAAACTGCCGGTGCCGGGGCCAAAGAAACCATCGTAAAAACCGATTGCCGCGCCCATCAGCAATGCGCGCCGGCGGATCTGCCAGATATCGGCCAGCGGCTGGTGCTCGGCGCCAAGCTGTTTCTGGCGCATGGTGTAGAGCGCCATCAGCACCAGCAAGACCAGCACCAGCGGCCGGGCCAGCGCCACCGGCAACCACGCCACCATGCGCGCGCCGACAAATGCGCACAACAGCGCCGCCAGCGATGCCGGTGCAGCAATGCGCCAGTCGATACGGATACTGCGCGCATAGCGCAGGCTGGCGGTGGCGGTGCCGGCAATCGCGCTGAACTTGTTGGTACCGAATACAGTGGCTGGCGGCATGCCGGGCAAGGCGTTGAACAGCGCCGGCACCTGGATCATGCCGCCGCCACCGACCATCGCGTCAATCAACCCGGCCAGCAACGCCATGGCGCAGGCGAATGCCAGCGACCACGGCGCGATATCGGCGAACAGCGCGCTCAACCTACCGCCCGGGTCAACACCAGTACGCCGATCACGGCGAAAATCAGTGCGGCGATGCCGTGCACCAGCTTCAGCGGCAATTTCTTCGCTGCAACCTCGCCCAGCAATACCGCCGGTACATTAGCCAGCATCATGCCGAGCGTGGTGCCGAGCGACACCAGGATCACGCTGTTGTATTTTGCCGCCAGCGCCACTGTAGCGATCTGGGTCTTGTCGCCCATTTCGGCCAGGAAGAACGACACCACCGTGGCACCGAAAACACCGAGCTTTTCACCGACGCTGGTTTCGTCGTCGTCGATTTTGTCCGGCACCATGATCCAGATCGCCATGGCGATGAACGAGGCACCGAGCACCCAGCGCATGATTTCCGGGCCAACCCAGGCGGTAATGATGGCGCCAAGCGAGCCGGCCAGCAGGTGATTGGCAACGGTAGCGACGAAAATGCCGGCAATAATGGGAACCGGCTTGCGGTAGCGGGCGGCGAGAATCAGCGACAGCAGCTGGGTTTTATCGCCGATTTCCGCAAGGGCGACGACACCGGTAGAGACGAGAAAGGCTTCCATGATTTTCCTCGGGGCCGTGGCATGGACGGAGACTCGCCATGCCACGGCCCCAAGCCGGCATGCACGAGTCTCAAGTCTTGCCAGGCTTTCAGCCCACAATGGAAATTGCACTTTGTCGGCTACGCCTTGCCGTGCAACAGCACTGTCTGCGGCTTGCCTTCGCGTTCAATTTCCATTGCGGGCTGAAAATTCCAGAACGTCGATATTCGACGCCAGTGCTGCATCTGCCATGCCCAGGCGGGCAAGTATGTTGACAGAGGCTTCCGTCATCGCATCGCGGTCGATGGCGCGGAACGGCTACTCCCCTAAGACGCGGCGAACTTTACCATACGTCACGTCGATGGCAAACCATTGATTCCGGTCAACTCTCGACCGCACCCATGATCCGGTCGCCGGCATCGCCGAGGCCGGGAACGATGAAGCCGTTGGCGTCCAGGTGGCTGTCGATCACCGCGGTGTAGACATCGACATCCGGATATTGCTGTTCCAGCCGCGCGATCGCGTCCGGCGCCGCCACCAGTACCATGGCACGAATATGCTGGCAGCCCGCCTGCTTCAGCAACCGGATCGCGGCAAACAGCGAACCGCCGGTCGCCAGCATCGGATCGACCAGCAGCGCACGTCGCTGCTCGATGTGCGGCACCAGTTTCGATACATACAGACGCGGCTCCAGTGTCGCTTCGTTGCGGCTCATGCCGATCACGCTGATCTTGGCGCACGGGATCACATCCAGCACGCCGTCGAGCATCCCCAGACCGGCACGCAGGATCGGCACCACGGTCAGCTTGCGCCCCTGCAATTGCTCGACTTCGACATTGCCGCACCAGGCCTCGACCGTGGCCGGCTCCAACGGCAAATCGCGCGTCGCTTCGTAAGTCAGCAAGCGGGCAATTTCCGCCACCAGCTCGCGACATTGCTTGGTGCCGGTCTTGCTGGCACGCAGCAGGCCGATTTTGTGTTGAATCAGGGGGTGACGCTGTTCATAGACTGCCATGAGCCATCCTTGGATAATCTGTCGCCATTTGCTAAAAAGCCTTAACAAGCTTAAACAATAATCACTCACCGCACATGTCCGTCAACCTCGAAGAAATCCGTCAAAGCTACGCCGAAGCCGATTGCCTGTGTCCGCCCGAACAGGTGGAGAGCGCACTTGAGAACATGGCCGAAGCCATCACCGCACGCCTCGGCCGCACCAATCCGCTGATTTATACCGTCATGAACGGCGGGCTGGTAACCGCAGGCCGGTTGCTGACCAAACTGAATTTTCCGCTACAGACCAGCTACCTGCACGCTACCCGCTACGGCCACGAGCTGGATGGCAACTGCCTCGACTGGCGCGTGCGGCCGACGCAGGACATGCGCGGCCGCACAGTATTGATCGTCGACGATATTCTCGACGTCGGCACCACCCTGGCGGCAATCGTCGATTATTGCTACGAACAGGGCGCGCACGAAGTGCTGACCGCAGTGCTGGTCAACAAGGTGCACGACCGCAAATCCCGCCCGGGACTGAAAGCCGATTTTGTCGGCGTGGACGTGCCGGACCGCTTCGTATTCGGTTGCGGCATGGACTACAAGGGCTATTGGCGCAACGCTCCGGGAATTTATGCGCTGAAAGGCCACTGACGGCGTAAGCCGACGGCAGCTGCAACGACCAAGCAGCATCCCGCAACCGGAATTGCTGTCATGAGCCCCTCCCCTGCCCGGATCGGCCGCATCAAGGCGCTGCTGTTCGTTGTCGCGTTGCTGCCGCTGCTGCGCCTGGTGCTGTTCGGCGCCACCGGCCGGCTCGGCGTCAATCCGATCGAATTCGTTACCCGCTCCACCGGCACCTGGACATTGGTCATGCTGCTGCTGACGCTGTGCATCACGCCGTTGCGCCGCCTGTGCGGCTGGAGCTGGCTGGTGCGACTGCGGCGCATGCTCGGGCTGTTCACTTTCTTCCATGCCTGCCTGCATTTCACCACTTACATCTGGCTGGACCGGTTTTTCGACTGGCACGGTATCGTCAAGGATGTATATAAACGGCCGTTCATTACTGTCGGCTTTTCCGCATTCGTACTGCTACTGCCGCTGGCGCTGACTTCAACCGATGCGATGATGCGCCGGCTGAAGCGCAATTGGGGCCGACTGCACCAACTGGTGTATCCGATTGCGCTGCTGGCAGTGACGCACTACTGGTGGCTGGTGAAAAAGGACATCACCCAGCCGGCGATCTACGCGACATGGCTGGCACTACTACTGGGAATGCGGCTATGGTGGCGGCTGGAATCCCGCTATAATTCCCCGGTCAAGAATTAGAAGC
>CALMFQ010000539.1 GCA_937863215.1 uncultured Pseudomonadota bacterium | reverse complement strand
CGTCATGCTTTCCAGCCAGTCCTTGCCCTGCGCCTGCATCAGCGGCACAGCGCTCGACAGCAGCACACCGCCGATACAGAAACCGAGAGCGTTCAGTTTGTCCTGGCCGCTGATTTCGCGCACCACCGACATCGCCGCGATCAGGCCGTGCTGCACGTAATCTTCCCAGGTCAGATGGCCCATCGATGGCGTAGCGCTCTTCCACGAAATCAGGAAGGTGTTGTAGCCGCGCTCGACCATGTAGCGCACGAACGAGTTTTCCGGCTGCAAATCCATCAGGTAATACTTGTTGACGCACGGCGGAATCACCAGCAACGGCTTGCTGTAAACCTTGTCTGCAGTCGGCTTGTACTGGATCAGCTGTAGCAGCTCGTTCTGGAATACCACTTCGCCCGGGGTAACCGCCAGATTGCGGCCGACTTCGAACTGCGATTCGTCGGTCATCGAGATGTGCCCCTTCTCGAAGTCTTCGGCCATGTTCTTCAGGCCTTCGACGAAGTTGGCACCATTGGTTTCCAGCGCCAGCTTCAGTACTTCGGGATTGGTCAGCACAAAATTGGTCGGGCTCAACGCGTCGATGTACTGGCGGGTGAAGAAGGCCAGCTTTTCCTTCGCTTCGTCATTCAGCTTGGCGTCGTCAACCAGGCCGGACAGCCACTTGGAGGTAAGCAGGTAATACTGCTTGATGTAATCGAAAAACGGGTACTGTTCCCATTCCGGCGCATTGAAACGACGATCCACGCTGTCCGGGCGTGCCACGGAACGGCGGTCTCCACCGCGCCGCCCACCCAGCATCCCCATCCACAGGTCCATCTGGTCCTTGTAGAACTCGCCCTGCTTTTCCATCAGCAAGCCGGTATTCTGCATCAGGCTTTCCAGCACCCCCTTGTACATTTCCTCGGGGCTTTCGGGCTTTTTCGGGGTCAGCGTGTTGACGAAATTCTCGACCAGCTGCTTGTTGGTTTCGGTAATCGTTTCGAACAATTTGCCGAATACTGCGCCATTTGCATCCATTGCCACTCCAAAATTTCTTTGATATCCAACCGCACTGCAGCATCCTGCCTGCTGCGGCGCAAAAAGGCCTTGCGGCCCGACGCGGATGATTGCCGTATCCTGCGCCACAGTCTGCTGTGGTCGCGGTTACGGTCGTTCTGATATTTCGATATTATCGTTACGGGAATATGTTGCACAGCCTTTTTACTCGTTTTTTATCGCACTTGCAACATTAGAATAATCTAATAATCAGGGTAATCAGGCATGTTCTGGATCATCCTGCTGGCTTGGCTGTACGTCATTCTGATGGTGGCAGTTACCAGCAACAGCGTAATACAGGGAATTCTGCTGTTCGGCGGTGTCGGGATTCTGCCGGCGTGGCTGGCATTATGGTTTTTCGGCATTCCAATCCGGCGCCGGGCCAGATTGCTGCGCGAACGGCAGGAAGCCAACGCTGCCATGCCGGACAACCCGCAGTCAGGCCAGCCAGATCAGTGATGCCATCCGCCCGGTGACAGCGTCGCGGCGATAGGAAAAGAAACGCCCGGCGTCGCTGTAGGTGCACTCGCTACCACCGTATACGGCAGTGACGCCAACGCCGGCCAGCCGCTGGCGCGCCAGCAGATACAAGTCGGCCAGCCATTTGCCGGCGCGGCCCGCTGGCTTGAACGCCGCGGCTGCAACCGGATCGCGGTCGATAAACGCAGATCGCACTTCGTCGCCGACTTCAAACGCGTCCGGGCCGATGGCCGGACCGAGATAGGCCAGGATTTCGCCGCCCGGCCTGCGCATGGCGGCAACGGTATTTTCCAGCACTCCATCCAGTAATCCGCGCCAGCCGGCATGCGCGGCGGCAACCACCGAACCGGAACGATCGCACAACAGTAGCGGCAAACAGTCGGCAGTCATGATCGCGCACACGGCACCGGTGCGCTGCGCAACACTGGCATCCGCCTCGATCACACCGGCCGGCGCAGCAGCGTCGGCAACCCGCGTACCGTGCACCTGCTTCAGCCAGCACGGCTCGGCCGGTAACAGCTGGCGCAGCAGTGCGCGGTTCTGCAGGACATGCAAGGGGTCGTCGCCGACATGATCGCCGAAATTCAGCGAGGCGTAGGGCGCCTGGCTGATGCCGCCATTACGGGTGGAAAGCAGCGCCCGCACGTTGGCCGGCGCTGGCCAGTCAGGGCTGATAAATGATTTCGACGTCATAGTCATCTTCGTCCCAGTCGTCGTCATCTTCTTCAACCGGCATCACACCGTCCTGATCGGCACGCATCGCATCCAGCAACAGCAGGAAATCGTCCGGCAACGGCGCCTTCCACAGCATGGCCTTGCCGCTGCCGGGGTGAACCAGCGCCAGCCTGGCCGCATGCAATGCCTGTCGGTCGAACAGCTGCAAGGCATCCTGCAGCACCGGCGGCAGCAGTCGCGGCTTGCCGCCGTAGACCGGGTCGCCGGCCAGAGGATGGCGGATATGCGCCATGTGCACGCGAATCTGATGGGTGCGGCCGGTTTCCAGCTTGCATTGCACCAGCGTATGGAAGCGGAAACGCTCGCGCACACGATAATGCGTGATGGCCTGCTTGCCGCCGCCGACCACCGCCATTTTCAGCCGGTCGCGCGGATGCCGGCCAATGGGAGCATCGACCGTACCATCCTGCTTCACCAGGCCCTGCGCCAACGCGACGTATTCACGCTTGACGCTGCGTTCCTGCAATTGCCGTACCAGATCCAGCTGCGCCGCCAGTGTCTTGGCGACCACCAGCAGGCCACTGGTATCCTTGTCCAGCCGATGCACAATGCCGGCACGCGGAACCTTCGCCAGATGCGGCGCATGCGCCAGCAAGGCGTTGAGCATGGTGCCTTCCCAGTTGCCACTGCCGGGATGCACCACCAGGCCCGGCGGCTTGTTGACGATCAACAGGGTCTCGTCTTCATGCACAACGTTGAGCGGGATATCCTGCGCGACAAACGCCAACTCTTCAGGCTGCGCCTGCGGCGACAGCTCGACGGTTTCACCGCCCCAGACCTTGGATTTGGCTTCGGCCGGCTGGCCATTGAGCCGCACCAGCCCCTCTTTGATCCAGCCTTGCAGGCGGCTGCGCGAATAATCCGGATACAACTGGCTCAACGCCTGATCCAGGCGAATGCCGGCCATTTCATCGGGTATAGTGACGGACAGGGACTGGGGCGTAACCGGGTTTCGGTTATAATCGCCCGGCTCGATATCGGGATTCATCATGAAACGTATTGTAACTGCAATTACTCTTGTCCTGCTGGCCGGCTGCAGCGCGATGTCGGATCTCAACGACGAGACCAGAGGCATGAGCGCCGAAGAAATGTATCAGGAGGCCAAAAGCGATCTGGAAGGCGGCAATCTGACGCACGCGATCCAGATGTACGAAAAGCTCGAGGCGCGTTTCCCTTACGGTCGCTATGCGCAACAGGCACAGCTCGAGATCGCCTATGCCCACTTCAAGGACGGCGACGCCCCGCTGGCGCTCGCAGCGTGCGATCGTTTCATCAAGATGCACCCGACACACCAGAACGTCGACTATGCCTATTACCTGAAAGGGCTGGTCAATTTCATCGAGGACGCCGGCTTCATGTCGTTCGTTTCACGCCAGGACATGACCGAACGCGATCCGCGCTCAGCGCGTGAATCCTATGAAGCGTTCCGTGAACTGGTGACGCGCTTCCCCAACAGCCGCTATTCTGCCGACGCGCGCAAGCGCATGGCCTATCTGATCAACGCCCTGGCGGCCAACGAAGTACATGTCGCACGCTATTACCTGACTCGCGGCGCAGCACTGGCAGCAGCCAATCGCGCACAGCTGGTGCTTGCCTCCTATCCGCAATCGCCGGAAACCGAAGAGGCGCTGGCGATCATGGTACAAGCCTACGATCAGTTGAACATGCCGCAATTGCGCGACGATGCGCGCAAGGTGTTGGACAAGAATTACCCGCAAAGCCAGTACCTGCCGGCAAATCGTCCGCACTCGTTCTGGCATTGAACTGCACCGCCGGCCGGGCAAAACCGGCAGAATCGACACCAGGGCCGTAAACCGTATAAATGGTTTACGGCCTTGGTTTTTCAAGGGAAAAGCGCGCCGGAGACCGATTGCAGCGGGGGTAGCGGCAAGCCGCAAGCGTCAAAGCCACTTTTGCATGTCAAGCAATAAATTTTCAAAAACCCGGATTTTCTCCTTGACTTATCCACCAGCCCATCCGTGGTGCACCAATATGGCAGCGCAAGCGGCAAAGCCCATCAGAAAAAACCTATCTATATGATTATAAATAAGTTTATCTGCAGCATATTTTTTACGCAGCCCAACAAAAACCCTTTATCCGGCGGTACTTAAGCGCAATCCCCCCACATTTTCCACACAATTATCCACAGGATCTGTGGAAACTTGCATCAAGGCAAGCTTCGGACAAAATCAGGCCCGCCGTTGATTCGAACCCGCCTTGAAGCCTGCAATCGGAGCAGGTAAACTGATGCGCTGGATATGCTGCCGCCAGAGCAGCAATCGCAAGGATTCGCAGTCGCAAGCCGACCCACCAGACAATCAGCCAGTTCCAGTTCAATGACCGCAACCGTTCGCCAGACCGCCGTACGTGCCACTGCCAATGCCGCTTTCGAGCTCAAGAGCGAAACCAACAGCCTGATCGTTTTGTGGATTCGCGGTACAAACCTGGCCGAAACATCCTCCCAGCTCGACGCAAAACTCAACCGGACACCCGGCTTCTTTGCCCATGAACCGGTGCTGCTGGAACTGAGCGGCATGGAACAGGTAGCGCAAATCGCCGAACTGAACGATCTGCTGGCAATCCTGCGCAAACACCAGCTGATTCCGGTTGCG
>CALMFQ010000538.1 GCA_937863215.1 uncultured Pseudomonadota bacterium | reverse complement strand
CGCCTGTTTCAGCAATGTCAGATCCAGCCGGCGATTCGCCAGCGCCAGCAACAGCGCACCAACCGCCCCCATCGCGCCGCCCTCGGTCGGGGTGGCGATGCCTTCGAAGACCCACTGGCCGTCCCGGTAATGCGGCACGAAGGCGATGGTGCCGAGCACCAGGAAAATCAGCAGCAGCGGCGGCAGCAGCGATACCAGCACCCGCCGCGCCAGTGCCGCACCCTGCAAGGTGCGGGCTTCTGGCGGCAGTGCCGGCACGCTGGCCGGGCGCATAATCGACATGCCGAGTACGTACAACACGTACAGGCCGGTCAGCAGCAAGCCCGGCAACATCGCGCCGGCATACATGTCGCCGACCGACGTACCGAGCTGATCGGCCAGCACGATCAGCACCAGTGACGGCGGAATGATCTGCGCCAGCGTGCCGGACGCCGCAATCACACCGGCCGCCAGCCGTTTGTCGTAGCCGTTGCGCAGCATCACCGGCAGCGAGATCAGCCCCATCGAAATCACCGATGCTGCTACCACGCCGGTAGTGGCAGCCAGCAGCGCGCCGACGAAAATCACCGCGTAGGCAATACCGCCGCGCACCCGGCCGAACAGCTGGCCGATGGTCTGCAGCATGTCCTCGGCCATGCCGGAGCGTTCCAGAATCAGGCCCATGAAGGTGAAGAACGGAATCGCCAGCAGCGTGTCGTTCTTCATGATGTCGAATACTTGGCGCGGCAATGCCTGGATCAGCGTTGGCGCCAGCAAGCCCTGTTCAATGCCGATCCAGCCGAACAGCAGGCCGACCGCGGCGAGCGAAAACGCTACCGGATAGCCGATCAGCAGGAACAGGATCAGCGAGCCGAACATCAGCGGAGCGAGGATTTCCTGCATCTCAGTTCGCCTCCGCCGTGCTGAAGCCACACGCCAGCGCCAGCTTTTTGATCAGCTCCGACACGCCTTGCAGCGTCAGCAGCGCGAACCCGGCCGGAATCAGCGCAAACGCCGGCCAGCGGATCAGCCCGCCGGGGTCGGACGACATTTCCTGGCTGTGCCATGCATCGACGAAAGTGGGCCAGCCGTAATACAGCATCACGCTACACAGCGGCAGCAGGAACAGCAGCGTACCGAACACGTCGATCCACGCCTGCGCGCGCTTCGACAGGCGGCTGGCAACGATGTCGATGCGGATGTGCGCGTTCTGCTGCAGCGCATAGCCGGCGGCGAGCAGGAACATCGCCGAGAACAGGTACCACTGGATTTCCAGCCAGGCATTCGAGCTGACGTCGAACAGCTTGCGCACCAGCGCATTGCCGGCACTGATCAGCACCACCAGCAGCACCAGCCACATGCAGCCACGGCCGACCAGCAGATTGACGCGGTCGATACCGCGGGATAGGGCGAGAAGCGCGTTCATGGCTCGTTTCAGGGATTGGCGTTGAATATGCCGGATAATAAAAGAATCGCGGTTGGCGGCAAGAAAAAAGCCACCCGCAGGTGGCTTTCCAACTATCTTGCAACCAATCAGGCCAGTGCTTCGGCGATACGTGCCAGCGCTTTTTCCAGATTCTGCATGCTGGTGGCGAACGAGATGCGGAAGTAGCCTTCCGAACCGAATGCCGAACCCGGCACCACTGCAACCATGAACTGTTCCAGCAGGTAGTTGCCCAGCGCCAGATCGCTAGCGGCAGGGATGGTGCCGGCAGCGGCCAGGCGCTTGATTGCGTCGCGGGCGTCAACGAAGGCGTAGAACGCGCCGCCGGCAACCAGGCACTTCAGGCCCGGAATGGCGTTGAACGCGTCAACTACGAATTTCTGACGCGCATTGAATGCTTCCAGCATCGGCTTGATGCAGTCCTGGCTGCCATTCAGCGCGGCTTCGGCGGCAACCTGCGAAATCGAGGTCGGGTTGGAAGTCGACTGCGACTGCACGTTTTCCATCGCCTTGATCAGCTTTTCCGGGCCGCCGGCGTAACCGATACGCCAGCCGGTCATCGAGTAGGCTTTCGACACGCCGTTCAGCAGAATGGTCTGGTCGTACAGTTCCGGACAGGCGTTGAGGATGTTGAAGAACTTGGTGTCGCCCAGCATCACGTGTTCGTACATGTCGTCCGATGCGATCAGGATGTTCGGGTGTTTTTTCAGTACTGCGCCCAGCGCTTTCAGCTCGTCCAGCGTGTAAACCGCGCCAGTCGGGTTGGACGGGCTGTTCAGCACCAGCATCTTGGTTTTCGGCGTGATCGCGGCTTCCAGTTGTGCCGGGGTCAGTTTGAAACCCTGTTCGATGCCGCATTCAACAATCACCGGCTTGCCGTCGGCGATGATGACGATGTCCGGATAGCTCACCCAGTAAGGCGCCGGAACGATCACTTCGTCGCCCGGGTTGATGAAGGCCTGGCACAGGTTGAAGAAGCTCTGCTTGCCGCCGACCGAAACCAGGATCTGGCTCGGCTTGTATTCAACGCCGTTGTCGCGCTTGAATTTGGCAACGATGGCGGCTTTTAGGCCAGGCGTGCCGGAAACCGGAGTGTATTTGGTAAAGCCTTTGTTGATGGCTTCGATGGCTGCATCCTTGATGTGCTGCGGGGTATCGAAGTCAGGCTCGCCAGCGGCGAGCGCAATCACGTCCTTGCCTTCGGCTTTGAGTTTGCCGGCTTTGGCGGTGATGGCAAGGGTAGGGGATTCCTTGATGGCGTTTACGCGGTTCGACAGTTCCACGGCGATATTCCTTGAAAATCGTTGGGTTGACGGTTGCCCTTTTGGGGCGAAAAACGGCAATTTTAACGTCTTCGTAAAGTTTTTCCCACTTGCAGCCGATAAAGTGTCGGCAAAATCACGTTTTGCCTGTATCCAAACTTGCGGGCTCGGCCATATGCCGGCTATGAAGAAAGAAGTCTCCCGATATTCATAATGAATCCGCCCGCTCATCTTATCCGCCCAAGCCGGGCTGTTTTCGGCGCAACGACGTGCTGGTCGCGACTGGCCGGTGCTTGTCTGTTGCTTTACCTGTGCATGCTGGCGTCTTTTGCCACTGCCGGCGAGTTGCGCCTGCAATCACAACGCTCACAATATGCGCTCGGTCCGTCGCTGCATTATTTGCAGGATACTTCCGGCACGCTGACTATCGAGCAGCTGCGCCACCCTCCGCCAGGCAAACCATTCGACTGGAAGCCATTGAGCGCCGAAGTGCCGAATTTCGGCTACAGTCTGTCGACATACTGGTTCGTAACCGACGTTGACCACACTGAAGTATTGCCCGAGGCGTGGGTGCTGGAGGTTGCCTATCCTTTGCTGGACAAGGTAAACGTCTATTTCGAGCGCGACGGCAAGATTTTCCGCTATTTCCATACCGGCGATTACGAGCCGTTTGCCAATCGCCCGGTCGATCACCGCTATTTCCTGTTTCCGTTGATGCTCGACAAGCCGGGCAAGACGCGCATCTGGATGCAGGTGGCGTCTACGGGCACCATCCAGCTACCGGCAACGCTGTGGCGCACCTCGACTTTCATCGAGCAGGATCAGCGCCATAGCATGCTGCAGGCGATCTATATCGGCATGATGGCGGTAATGCTGCTGTATAACCTGTTCATCATGTTCAGCATCCGCGAGCGCAGTTATGCGTTCTACGTGGCTTATGTGCTGGTGTTTACCACCACGCTGATGACTCTGCATGGCTTCACCTACCAGTTCATCTGGCCGAATTCGGTATGGTGGCAGGACAAGAGCATGGCATTCCTGGTTGCAGGATCCGTGCTGTGCGTGGCGCTGTTCACTGAGCATTTCCTGACACTACGCCAGCATCGGCCGCGGCTGTCGAAAATTCTCGCCG
>CALMFQ010000537.1 GCA_937863215.1 uncultured Pseudomonadota bacterium | reverse complement strand
TCGGTGCCGAACAGATCGAACTGCAGCCGGATGTGTTCGTGGTCGGCAACGTGGTGACACGCGGCAACCCGCTGATGGAAGCGATTCTCAATCGCGGCCTGCCGTACACCTCCGGCCCGCAGTGGCTGGCCGAGCAGGTGTTGCGCGACAAATGGGTGCTGGCGGTGGCCGGCACGCACGGCAAGACCACGACCACATCGATGCTGGCGTGGATTCTCGAATATGCCGGGCTGGCGCCGGGGTTCCTGATCGGCGGCATCCCCGAAAACTTCGGCCTGTCGGCGCGCCTGCCGGGAGCGCCGCGCCAGGAGCCGGGCGGCAAAAGCCCGTTCTTTGTCATTGAAGCCGATGAATACGACACTGCATTTTTCGACAAGCGTTCCAAGTTTGTTCACTACCATCCGCGTACCGCAATCCTGAACAATCTCGAATTCGACCACGCCGATATTTTTCCCGATCTACCGGCTATCGAAACCCAGTTCCACCATCTGGTACGCACCGTACCGGGGCAGGGGCTGATCGTCGCCAATGGCCGCGAGGCGAGTATGGAGCGCGTGTTGCAGCGCGGCTGCTGGACCCCGGTGGAGCGTTTTGGCGGCGCAGACGGCTGGCAAATGGGCGAGCAGTTTGACGATGGCTTTGAAGTGCTGCTGGATGGGCGTTCGCAAGGCCGCTTGCGCTGGGATTTGATGGGCGCGCACAATCAGTTGAATGCGCTGGCAGCGCTGGCGGCGGCACGCCATGTCGGGGTCGCGATCGAAACCGGTATCGCTGCACTGGGGCAATTCAAGAATGTCAAGCGCCGTATGGAGGTGCGCGGCACCGTAAACGGCGTGACCGTGTACGACGATTTTGCCCATCATCCGACCGCAATCCAGACCACGCTCGCAGGGCTGCGGCGCAAGGCCGGATCGGCGCGGATTCTGGCGGTACTGGAGCCGCGCTCGAATACCATGAAGCTGGGGGCGATGAAGGAGTTGTTGCCAGGCAGCCTGGGCGATGCCGATCTGGTGTTCTGCTACGCCAGTAATCTGGGCTGGGATGCTGCCGCCGCACTCTCCCCGTTGGGTGACAAGGCGCATACATTTGACGATCTGGCGCAATTGGTCGACGCCGTCTGCGCCCAGGCCCGGCCGGGCGATCAGGTGCTGGTGATGAGCAATGGCGGCTTTGGCGGCGTGCATGGCAAGTTGCTGCAGCAGCTGCAGGCCTGACCGTTGAGCTGGATTATGTGAGCCTTCGGCCAGTGGCGTTTGTCATTGGCATGGCCGCTGCCTAAACTTAAGCGTTTCACGTGAAACCCGCCCGAAGCCGATCCATGCCTGCTTGCCGTTACCACATCGTCAACGTTTATTCCGAAGCGCCGCTGGCCGGGCTGCCGGTTGCGGTGTTCGATCAGTCTTCGTTGCTGGATGCGGCGACGATGCAGGCGCTGGCGCTGCAGCTACAGGCCGGCATTACCGTTTTCCTGCTGCCGTCCGCGCGTGGTCATGCGCGCCTGAGTATCTTCAACCCCGAGCGCGCGCTGACTTTTTCTCCGGATGCATTGCTGGCCGCCGCTACCGTATTACGCGAACAGACCGGCAACAACCTGTTCAGCATCGAAACCGATGTGATGGTGGTGCCGATGTGGCAGGAGCAGGAGCGCTGGTTTTTCCAGGCGCGCGCGCCCGGTATGCGGCGTTGCGAGGTGCGCCCGCGGCATCTGGCAGCGATGCTGTCATTGAGCGAAAGCGACGTCGATGAGCCGGCACTGTTCGTCAACGGTGGCGTGGAGCAACTGATCGTGCCGCTGACCAACGCCGATGCAGTGAAGAATTGCAGCCCGCGGCTCGACGATATGGCGCTGCACGCAGTCAACGATCATGGCCAGCCGCAATTGCTGGTGTGGCACCGGATGGTGGACACTGTAGTGGCACGCAGTTTCAGCGTGCGTTTCGGTTCGCTGCGCGAGGAGCCGGCCTGCGGTGCGTCGATAGCCGCGCTGGGGGGCTATCTGCTGCTGACCCGGGCACCGTTGCCGATTACGCTGCGGGTGCGCCAGGGCGACCATCTGGATCGGCCGTCGCGTATGGCGTTGACGGTTGACGATTACGAGCGGGTAATGCTGGGCGGGCAGGCCCGTATCCAGCTTAGCGGTGAACTCAGTTGGTGAGCGCAGATGCCGATATTCCGTTACCAGACCGTTAACATTTTTGCCGCCGATGGGGCGCTGACCGGCAACCCCTTGTGCGTATTCGAATCGGGCGTACCGTTCGACGACGTGGCGATGCAGGCGATTGCGCGGCAGATGAATCATCCGGAAACGGTATTCCTGCTGCCGAGCCGCGAGGCCGATGCGCAATTGCGCATTTTCACTCCCGCCTACGAGATGCCGTTTGCCGGCCACCCGGTACTGGGCAGTGCGCATGTGGTGTTCCAGTTGCAGAAGAAGGAAAACCCGCACCTGAAACTGGAAACCAGGGCTGGCATCATTCCGGTGTGGGCGGAAAACGATATCTGGTCGCTGCAGTGCAAGACGCCGACCTATCGCGCGCCCGAAGCCACACCGCAACAACTGGCAACGGCGCTGGGCATTCGCGAAAGCGATATCGGCCCGTCGCCGCTGTTCGTCAATACCGGTACCGAGCAGCTGATCGTGCAACTGACCAATCGTGACGGCCTGATGTATTGCCGGCCCAAGGCAGCGGCAATGCAGCAGTTTGCCACCAACCGGCAGGGTTTGGCGCAGCTGTTCGTCTGGGTGCGCGACGGTTCGCTGGTGCAGGGGCGTTTCTTCTATCTCGACCGCGGCGTGATCGTCGAGGATTTCGGCACCGGTTCCGCCTGCGCCAATCTCGGCGGCTGGCTGCTGGCCAACGGTGCGCCGCGGCCGCTGTCGCTGGATATTCGCCAGGGGCACATCATCAAGCGGCTGAGCAATCTCAAACTCGATATCAACAATGCCCGACAGGTTTTTGTCTCCGGCAGAGTGGTAAGCGTAGGCTCCGGACTGTTATCGCTGTGAATGCAAAACCTTCGCTGTACTGGCACGATTATGAAACTTTCGGTGCCGACCCGCGGCGCGACCGTGCCGCGCAGTTCGCCGGCATCCGCACCGACGAAGAGCTGAATATCATCGGCGACCCGTTGATGCTGTATTGCCAGCCGGCACCCGATTTTCTGCCACACCCGCAAGCAGTGCTGATTACCGGCATCACGCCGCAGCAGTGTCTGGCGCGCGGCGTGGCCGAAGCCGAATTCATCGGCCGCATCCACGACCAATTGGCGCAGCCCGGTACCTGTGGTGTCGGCTACAACACGCTGCGGTTTGACGACGAATTCACCCGCAATCTGCTGTACCGCAATTTCTATGACCCCTATGCGCGCGAATGGCAGAGCGGTTGTTCGCGCTGGGACATTCTCGACATGCTGCGGCTGACGCGTGCTTTGCGCCCGGAAGGCATCGAATGGCCGCTGCACGAGGATGGCAAGCCGAGTTTCCGGCTGGAGCACCTGACTGCCGCCAATGGCCTGCAGCACGATGCCGCGCACGATGCGCTGTCGGATGTGCGGGCGACGATTGCACTGGCAAAATTGGTCAAGACCCGGCAGCCGAAGCTGTACGATTACGTTTACCAGCTGCGCGACAAGCGCAAGGTGGCAGAACAGCTGAACCTGCCCGAACCGAAGCCGGTGCTGCACGTTTCCGGCATGTATGCCACCGAGCGCGGCTGCCTGGCACTGGTGTTGCCGCTGGCAAAACATCCGGTCAACGCCAATGAGGTGATCGTGTTCGATCTGGCGGCCGACCCGGCGCCGTTGTTCGATCTCTCGG
>CALMFQ010000536.1 GCA_937863215.1 uncultured Pseudomonadota bacterium | reverse complement strand
TTCACGCTCAGCACCAGCGGCTGGCTCAAGCTGCCGGCCGGGTTGGCCGTGCTGCTGACACGCACGGTGAATTCAGCCGAGTCGTCCAGACTGCTGGCCTGACCCAGCTCATAGCTGGCGCCGGTGGCGCCTTCGATCGGCTCGCCGTTGCGATACCACTGGTAATTGGCACCGACATCGCCGCCGGCCGGCGCCTGCAGCACGACATAATCGCCGACATTAAACCCCGATGCAGCAACCACGGTACCGTCGCTCTGGCGTACCGAGGCAAGCACCTTGTGCTGAGCGGCGGCGCTATCCTGGTTATCGCCGCCAACACAGGCGCTCAAAGCCGCGACCAGCAACAGGCTGCCGCACCAGCGGCCAACGCGGCGGAAAAATGGATGTGACATGGCAACCCTCAACAAATTACGTAGTAGAAACAACGCACAGCAACGGTCTGCCGGCCTGAAAGCCAATAGCAGCGTGGCCTGCGAACAAATATCAGTACAGCGCCTATGGCAACGGCACTGTCACAACGTTGACGTCGGATAGCGCGTACGGCGTAACCGACTCAGGGCCGAATCCCGGCGGGTAGTCGAGATAGCCGCGCAGCCAATCCCATGTGGAGGCGCGATTCAGCACCAGCAGCACCGGGTGGCCATGGCGCATGCCAATGGCGACACTGGCCGGCTGGTTGAGGCCGCCGGGCAAGACCGCGCCCAGTTGCACGCCGCGCACGCCGGGCTGGCCAACCACGGTGCTGACCACGCCGGCCGGCGTAACCTTGCGGATAGCGTGGTTGAGAGTGTCGGCAACATACAGATTGCCGGCCGCATCGACCGCCAGACCGCTGATACCGTTGAAGCGCGCGTCGCCCCCTGCGCCGTCGCTATTGCCGGACCGGGCGGCATCGCCGGCAACGGTAACCATCTCGCCACTCGCGGTCAGCTTGACGATGCTGTAGCCGAATGCCGCGTACAGATTGCCGCCGGCATCGCTGCTGAGACCGTTATGCCACCACCAGTTGCTGTTGAACGAGCGATTGCCGGCTACGCCGCCCAGGCTGAAAGCGGCTATGGTGGCGCTGTTGTCTTCCACATACAGGGTGCCCGAGGCATCGAAAGCGAGCCCGCGCGGGTGGTCGAGGCTGATCGAGCCGCTAGCCAGGGTGCTGACCATACCGGTCGGCGAAACGATACGGATGGCGTTGTTATTGCTGTCGGCAACATACAGATTGCCGGCTTTGTCGATCGCCAGCGCGCTGGGCTTGTTGAAGCGGGCACTGCCGCCGGCGCCATCCTGATTGCCGGATTCGCCCGCTTTGCCGGCCAGGGTGCTGACCATGCCGTTGGGCGCGATCTTGCGAATGGTGTGATCGTAACCGGCGACATAACCATAGCCCTGGCTGTCGGCCACCAGCGCCACCGGAGCGTAAAAACGCGCCGCCCGCCCGAGGCCGTCGCGCGTGCCGACAAACGCCTCACCGCTGCCGGCCAGCCGGGTGGCCTTGCCGTCGGCGTCGATACGCTGCACAGTGTGACTGACAGCAAATGTGGCGTAGACATGGCCGCCAGCGGCGACGATATCGCCTATCGCATCGGCGGCTCCCGCATCCAGGGTGAACATGCGGCTGAGGCCACCGTCTGCAGCCAGTGTGACGATCGACTGGCTGCCGGTTTGAGCCAGCGTCAGCAGCAAGTAAATATTGCCGGAGCTATCGCTGGTCGCGTTGACCAGCCAGAAATCCGGTGAACCCAGCAACGCGGCAAGCCTTCCGCCAAGCTGTGCCTCTTCGCCAATTGCACCGTCCGGGCCGATTTTCAGCAGCCGGTCGTTGATCGGGTCGGCAATGTAGACATTACCCTGAACATCGGCCACCAGCCCTGCCTGCCATTTCGCTGGCGGCCTGGTAACGATGGGAATCGAAATGCCATCCTGCGGCTGCTTGAAGCGGCTGCGCATGCCGGCAAAAGCAACCATCGTCGGCTGCGGATAATCGGGCAGCCGTGCCACGCTGGTTACCACGCCGGCCGGGGTGATTCTGCGCAAGCGCCCCCAGTCGCGGACCAGCAGATTGCCGGCGGCAT
>CALMFQ010000535.1 GCA_937863215.1 uncultured Pseudomonadota bacterium | reverse complement strand
TGGCCGTGGGTTTCCGACATGTAGATGACCGAGGCATCCGGGCTGGCTTTCAATAACGGCAGCGCGGCACGCGTCAGCGCCGCCGGTGCTGCGACATTGACACGCAATGCCTTGAGCCAGTAATCGAGGCTTTCCTGCTCCAGCGGAAACAGGCCGAGAAATGCCGCCGCGCAATGCACGATGCCGTCCAGCCGCCCCAGCTGTTCGGTAATTGCTGCAGCCACCCGTTCGAAATCGGCGTCGCTGGCTTTTTCCAGATCAAGCGGCACGGCTGCCGGCTTTGGATAGCCGGCCAGCTCGATTTCGTCGTACACCGCTTCCAGCTTTTTCACGCCGCGGCCAAGCAACACCACGGTTGCCCCATGTTGCGCACAGGCCAGAGCCAGGGCGCGGCCAATACCCTGCCCGGCACCGGTGATCAGAATCACGCGGCCAGCCAGCAGATCGGCGGCCGGCTGATAATTTGCAGGCAACATGCATACTCCGTCAGATATGAATCAGCCGCTATTTTAGCCGATGTCGGCGCCAGCGTCGCCGCAACAGCGCATACAGGCCGGACACAATTCAGCCGAACCGCACCGTCTTCCAACTAATCCAGAGCTTACGCAGCGGCGTCAGGCTGATCCGGCGCTGTTGCAGGTTGGCCAGACCATCCCGCTCGATTTCGCCCAGCGTCGCCTCGGCCATTTTCATTTCTGCCGCAAGAAAGCGCAGCGCGCGCGGCGTGCGCCCGGCCAGCTGCGCGCGCGCCAAGGCGAAATGGGCACGGACTGCCGCGCCGATTTCGGCTGCCAACGCGGCAAACCCGGCCCCACCATCGCCGGCGGCAAGCCGTTCCACCGTCAGCCCGTGGCGCTGCAGCATGGAGACCGGTGCCAGCACCAGCCCGCGCTGCGCGGCATGGCTGAGTTGCTGCAGCATTTCCAGCAAGTGCAGGCCATCGCCGATGGCTGCGGCATACCCGGCTTCGGCCGGGCTGCATGTGGCAACGATCTGCGCCGCCAGCTTCCATGGTGTCGCGCCCAGCTGGTGGCACAACAATTGCAGCGCCTGATCGTCGTTGATGCGCCCGGTTTGCAGCAGCAACTCGATTCCGTCGCTCATACGCCGCAGCTCCGCCACCATATCGGCACGCTCCGCCAGTAGCGGCTGCAAAACCATACTTACCGGGTGCTGCGCGCTACCTGCCGCAGTACGGCGAATCTCGTCGCGCCACCAGTTGAGCTTGGTCAGCCCCAACTGGCCGTCGCTGACTTTGGCCGGAATATCCAGCAGCTCCTGGCGCAATGCCAGCAGCGCAACCACCTGCGCCTTGGCGGCCGGCGGCAGCCACAGCAAAGCGTAATAAGCGTTGCTGCCGAGCGGCGCAGCCTTGTCGAGACAATATTGAACGGCATCCACAATGCAGTATTACCTGTAGCAATCAACCAGGCGGCGATTATACCGCTGGCGCAATTTCGCCACTTGGCGGAAAAATTTTCGCACAGGGTATTTACAAGCCGAAACAAAGTGCCTAGAATGCGCAGCTCTTCGGGGGGGTATAGCTCAGCTGGGAGAGCGCTTGCATGGCATGCAAGAGGTCAGCGGTT
>CALMFQ010000534.1 GCA_937863215.1 uncultured Pseudomonadota bacterium | reverse complement strand
ATACCACCGATGCCGGTAACGGCATGACGCTTGCCTCCAAGGTCACCATCACCAATGGCGACTACGGCGTGCAGATTTCCGGCGTGGACAGCAAGACGCGTGGCGACCTGAGCTTCAACGAAACCAAGGCTAATGGCTGGCTGATGGACGCGCTGGTCGATGATGGCAATGCGATTTACGAAAACCCGGTCGGCAAAGGTTTTGTTGCCGTGGACGACCGCGGCCATATCCGCACCGTCGATCAGAAATACATTAACGAAACCGATCTGATGAAAGGCGGCGCGCTGCAAGACAAATACGCTGACGCTTTCAAGCAACTGGCCAGCCTGATGTCGATTTCGTTCTTCAGCGGTTTCATGCATGGCTTCGCCCAAGGTTTGCAAGATGGCTTGGCCGGCGAAAAAGACAAACCCGCTGTTCGCCCGCAGCCGTTTGCCAATAACAACAACTCGCCACTGAATACGAATTTCTCGCTGGCTGAAGTTGGTTTTGCCTTCATCATGACTCGCGATCTGTCCCAGATCGCCGACCTGCGCGCTGCATTCAGCCGTTGATGTCACACCGTCGGCGCCCCACGCGGCAATCGCCCCGTGGTGCGCCTCTTTGCGTTCGATTTGCGTGCCAATTCCCGCTTGCGTCGCGCCAGTGACCCAATGCAGCCACCCCGCTAGGGCACGCCCTAGATTGTCGCCGCCGCGCGGTTCGGGTTGAATGGCCGCATGTGAAATTCAGGAGAGCGGCAATGCAAAACGTCAGTCTCAATAACGCTTCCAGCGCCATGCGCGGCCGGTTGGATAACGCTGGTTATCTGGTGCAACGTGGCGATACCTTGTCGGATATTGCCCGCGAACACGGTGTGACGCTGGCACAACTGCTGCGCGCCAATCCGCAGATTCGCGACAGCAACCAAATCGCGGTTGGCCAGCAGATCCGGCTGCCACAGGCAGAAGCCGCGCCGGGCAAGGATTACACGGTGAAAAACGGCGATAGCCTATGGGATATCGCGCAGCGCAACGGTATTTCGGTGCAAGAGCTGGAAGCCGCCAATCCGCAGCTGAAAGCCGATCGCTTCGAACGGATTTTCCCCGGCGATGTGCTGCGCATTCCGCCGGCGCAGACCGGTAAGCTGGCCGCAGCCGAGCCGGGCTTTGCCGAGCGTGCGCTCAAGCTGGGGCGTGAATGGCTGCAGCAGGCGGAGCAGGGCATCGATGCCGCTGGTCAGCAGATTGGCGCAGCGGCCGACAGGCTGAAAGCCGCCGTCGGCGAATTGGTCGGCGACCAGGAAGCCAAACCGGTAAAGGCAGCCGAGCCAGCGCCGGCCAAGGTTCCAGCCGGCAGCGAAGACATCGGCAAGCAGGTGTGGCAGCCGTTGAACCGGAAATTTGGCACCAAGGTCGATTTCGCCGCGGTCAGCCAGTTCGAAGGCAAGCAGCGGCTCGATGGTTACGTGCCGATGAGCAAGGGCCAAGTGGCCGGCCGCAGCGGCGTGACCATCGCCACCGGCTGGGACATCGGCCAGATGAGCAAGCAGGAGATCAAGGCGCTGGGACTGCCGCCGGCGCTGGAGCAAAAAGTGCTGCCATATGCCGGCAAGGTCAAAGGCGATGCAGTCGAGGCGCTCAAGGCGCAGCCGCTGGCGATCAACCGCGAAGAAGCCAATCTGATCGATCAGAAGATCAAAGCCAAGCATCTGGACGCGGCAATCCGCAATTGGGATACCGGCATCGACGGCCAGCCGCCCAAGGTGAAATTCGCCCAGCTGACACCGGCGCAGCAGACAGTACTATTCTCGCGCACCTTCCACCAAGGGGTGGGAATGCCCAGCACCGCCACTGCGCAAGACTTCTATGCCGCCGCCCAGCGCGGCGATTGGCAGCAGGCCGAAGCCGAGCTGCGCGATTACCCGGCGGCCAAGGCCAAGTGGTATCAGAATCGCGTCAATGCCGAAGCCGATTTGCTCAAGGCAGACAACAAGTGAGTGATAGATGAAGTGGATGTTTCAAACCTGTGCCGCGCTACTGTTGCTGCTGAGCGCCCCGGCGTGGTCCGGCCCGTGTGACA
>CALMFQ010000533.1 GCA_937863215.1 uncultured Pseudomonadota bacterium | reverse complement strand
CCAATACAGACGGGCCTTACAGCGATGTAAGGCCCGTTTCGTTTGCTCCGCAAAAAGACATTTGTTCCGCAAAAATCCAAATCTGGTTGCAGGTTGACTGCCGGCGCTCGCCGGCATTAATCTGTATTTCGAGTTGTCATTGACAACTTTTTGTTACCAATTGTAGCGCGCCGCGATAATTGGCGCTGATTTGCGCGATAAATGGCGTTGCGCGATTTTGCAGTCAATCAAAGGAATTTGCACGATTCATGACATACGGCCCGGTTTGCGGGCCGTTTCATTTGGTGCGTCAGAACAACCCGCCCGAGAACTGGGTGTCCCTGTTGGTAATCACCAGTTCGCGGCTGGTTTCCGGCTTGCCGTAGGTGTTGGCGACGGAATACTTGATGTCCAGGTCCAGCATCGGTAGTCCCTCAAAGGCCCGGCGGATGTCCGGATGGTCGTTGATGCTGACCATCGCCTTGCCTTTGGCCCTGCGCATCATTTCCGCCATGCACTCGTACTGGTGGAAGTCGAACGGTACGCCGTAGCCTTCGGTCTGCCAGTACGGCGGGTCGCAGTATAAGAAGGTGTGCGGCCGGTCGTATTTTTCCCTGGTGTTCGGCCAGCCGGAGGCGTTCAATGCTGACCTTCGGCGTCTCGCAGCAGCAGCGGTCGAACTCGAGCAGTTCCGCCAGCAGGTTATCGAATGGCTGTATCTCAGCAATGAAGCCTAACATGGCGTTCAAGAGAGATGCGCCAAAAGCTGGGTGCCCCCCCCTGACTTTACGTTATGTGTTCCGACAGGATTTGTTGCATAAATGACGCCAACTTATTGATTTTATTTGGAAATTTGCAATGGTCGGTTGCGCGGCTTTGCTTTGTAAATCAAACACTTGCAGGTATTTATGCAACAAAGCCCCGGTGAATTCAAACGTTAGCGCCCAATATGCAGGCCTTGCCATGATGCTGGCAGTAACGTACGATATTGCGTACTTATGGAGGCTGTCATGCATACACTCACTGCAAGCGAAGCGCGTTCAAATCTGTACCGGCTTATTGATGAGACTGCAGCCCATCACGAGCCTGTAGTCATTACGGGTAAGCGCAATAACGCGGTGCTGATTTCCCAAGAAGACTGGGAAGCTATTCAAGAAACAATGTTTTTGCTTTCCATTCCTGGCATGAGGGAGTCAATTCGAGAAGGAATGGCGGCCCCTGTCGACGAGTGTGCCAGGGAGCTTGACTGGTGACTTGGCAGATTGTTTATACCAAGGCCGCTCAAAAGGATGCATCCAAAATTGCATCTTCTGGATTAAAGGAAAAGGCAAAGGCACTTCTTTTAATCATTGCAGAGAATCCGTTTCAAAATCCGCCACCGTATGAAAAGCTTGTTGGCGATGTGGCGGGGGCTTATTCGCGCCGGATTAACATCCAACACCGTATCGTCTACCAAGCTCTGCAAGAGGAAAAGGTGGTTAAAATTTTAAGAATGTGGACGCACTACGAGTAATCAGCGCTTCCTTAGCCCTTTCCCCGGTTTTCCCTTGCTTTAGTTCCGGAGCAACATCGCCAGCAGTGGCTCTGGCAGCGGCCTGCAGCCTTGGCTGTAGCCCGCTCTGGTAGCGGCTTTCAGGCCAGTTGTTTCGTGCCTTCGTGGCAGTGCGGATCAATCCGGTTGGTGTTGGAGGCGGCGGGGTTGTCTCGATCCGGTTTGGGGCATGGCGCATGTTGTGCTGCGACAGCCATTCTGCTCTGTGGTTATGGGGAGGGCTGTTGCTCAGTCTTCCTCGACATCGGCGAACTGTTCTGCCAGGTGGTCGATCAGTGCCCGCACTGCGGGGATCAGTCCGCGGCGGGTGGGGAAGGCGACGTGGATGATTTCGCGGCGCGGTGCCCAGTCGGGTAGCAGACGGATCAGGTTGCCGTTGGCCAGTTGCTCGCGCACCATCATCAACGGCAGTTGTACCACGCCGATTCCGGCGCTGGCGGCGTGGCGCAGTGTGACCATGTCGGTGGTGACAAAGCGCGGGTGATGGTGCTGGGTTGCCTGTGCGCCTTCGGGGCCGAGCAGTACCCAGGTGTGACCATCCATCGGCGGGCCGTAGCCGAGGCTGGGCCAGCTGGCCAGATCTACCGGTGTTTGCGGCATGCCGTACTGCGCCAGCAGGGCGGGGCTGGCGACCAGGCTCTGGGCGGCGTAGCCGAGCACCCGCATGGCCAGATCGCTGTCGTCCAGCGGCAGCGGCCGTACCCGTAGCGCCAGGTCGAGCCCTTCGGCGACGATGTCGACCGGCCGGTTCATCCCGGTCAGCTGGATGTTTACGCCCGGGTAGCGGGCGGCAAACGCTACCAGCATGTTGCCGACATGCGCGTGCAGCAAGGCGATCGGGCAGGCCAGCCGCACGGTGCCGCACGGCTCGGCGTGAGTCGACTCGATGACGGTCTGCGCTGCCTCGGCTTCGACCAGCATCGCCTTGCAGCGCGCATGGTAGGCCTGACCCAGCTCGGTAACCGAGAAACTGCGGGTCGAGCGCTGGATCAGGCGTACCCCGAGCCGTTCTTCCAGCATGCCGATGCGGCGGCTGAGCTTGGATTTGGGCATGCCCAATGCCCGGCCGGCCGGCGCAAAGCCGCCATGGTCAACCACTTGGACGAAGTAATACAGGTCATTCAGGTCTTGGTGCATGGCGTGTGCAGCGTGCAGAAAATGGAACGATGATTCCCGATATTAGCGCTTGCGTTGCAAATCCGCACGATTCTAGGCTTACAGGATTCCCGCATTCCTGCCGAGAGCCTTTCCATGCAAGCACTGCAATTTCATCAGACCGGTTCGCTCGATTATCTGCAATTGCTCGATTTACCTGTGCCTCTGGTGCGGCCGGGGTTTGCGGTGGTCGAGGTCGGCGCTGCCGGCATTAACCCCAGCGATGTGAAGAATGTGTTGGGACGTTTTCCGTACACCACTGTGCCGCGTGTGCCGGGGCGGGATTTTGCCGGCACCGTGGTGGCCGGGCCGGGCGAATGGGTGGGGCGGGCGGTGTGGGGCAGCGGGCGCGATCTGGGGTTTTTCCGCGACGGCAGTCACGCCGAGTATCTGACGCTGCCGCTGAATGGTCTGACCGACAAGCCGCAGGCGCTGTCGTTCGAGCAGGCGGCCAGCTGCGGTGTGCCGTTTCTGACCGCGCTGGATGCGCTGGATCGGGCCGGGGTTGGCGCCAACACGCGCTTGCTGGTGATCGGCGCTGCCGGTTCGGTGGGGCAGGCGGCACTGCAACTGGCACGCCTGCGCGGCGCACGGGCGGTTGCGGCGGTGCGTCGGGCACAGCAGTGCCAGCTGCTTGCCGCCGCCGGCCATGCCACGCTGTTGCTGGACGACCCGGCGCAGCTGGCATCGGCAGTGAAAGCGCATTTTGCCGATGGCGCCGACGTGGTTTTCGATACCACCGGTTTCTGGCTCGGCCCGGCGGTTGCCGCGCTGGCGACATTGGGGCGTATCGCCGTGATCGCCGCACCGGCCGGCGGACAGGTCGATCTGCCGCTGCTTGAGCTGTATCGGCGCGGCGGCAGCATTGTCGGTATCAACTCGCTGCTGCACGACTCGGTTGCCTGCGCTGCCATGCTCGCACGGCTGGCGCCGCATTTCGACAATGGCGCGCTCAGCGCAGCGGATGGCTTTTCATCTGCTCGAGCGCGATCGCGAGGGCGCGCGCCGTCTTGCCGATCGGCTGGTGCAGGCGGTCGAGCGCATCGGCCGCTGCGAGCGTTGCCGCAACTTCAGCGAGACGCCGATGTGCGCGCT
>CALMFQ010000532.1 GCA_937863215.1 uncultured Pseudomonadota bacterium | reverse complement strand
CGCCGGGCTGTCGCCGGTTACGCAGGTCGGCTGTTGCGCGCTGCCGCCATAGCCACGGCTGATGATGCCAGGACGCAAGCCCAGCTGACGCAGCCGGCTGGCCAGGTAGATGGTCAGCGGCGTCTTGCCGGTGCCGCCAACGCTGACGTTGCCGATCACGATCACCGGCACCGGCAGCCGGCGCTGGCGCAGCAGGCCCAGCCTGTAGGCGCCCTGGCGCAGGCGGACGATGCCGCCGAACAGCAGGCCGAGTGGTAGCAGCGCGGCGCTGACCGGAGTCAGGCGTTGCCAGTGTTGTTCGATCCAGTGGCTCATAAAGCAAAGCGGCCCGCGCGAGGCGGGCCGTGGTAGTGAACGCTGTTACTGTCCGGAGGACTGGGTGGCGAAGGTTATCCGTGCATAGCCGGCAAAGCGCGACGCTTCCATGATGTTGACCACCGACTGGTGCGTGGCCTTGGCGTCGGCGTTGATGATGACCACCGGGTCTTTCTGTCCGCCGGATGCCTTTTTCAGCTCGACGCTGAACGCCTCCGGAGTGCTGAATGCCACCAGCGCGCTGTTGATCATGTAGCGGCCGTTGGCATCGACACCGACATTGATTTCGGTCGGCTTGTCGGCCGGTTTGTCGGCATCTGCCTGCGGCAGGTTGATCTGCAGTTCGGCGTAGCGGGAGTAAGTGGTGGTGACCATCAGGAAGATCAGGATCACCATCATCACGTCGATCAGTGGAATGAAGTTGATTTCCGGTTCTTCGTGGGCGCTGCCGCGGCGAAAGTTCATGGCTTGGCTCCAGTCGGATTACAGCTTGCGGTCGCCGTGCACGACTTCCACCAGCTTGATCGCCTGCTGTTCCATGTCCACCAGCAGCGCATCGATGCGGCCGCGGAAGTGGCGGTAGAAGCCCATTGCCGGTACGGCGACGATGATACCGAATGCGGTGTTGTACAGTGCCACCGAGATGCCGTGCGCCAGCTGTGCCGGATTGTTGCCGGTCGGTGCCTGTGCGCCGAAAATCTCGATCATGCCGATAACGGTGCCGAGCAGGCCCATCAGCGGTGCCAGCGAAGCAATCGTACCGAGGGTGGTGAGAAAACGGTTCAGATCGTGAGCCACGGCTGCGCCGGCTTCTTCGATCGATTCCTTCATAATGTCGCGCGGGCTGTTGACAGCGCGCAGGCCGGTTGCGAGGATGCGACCCAGTTGCGAGGTGTGCTGCAGCTTGGTCAGGGTTTCCTGGGTCAGCGTGCCGGCACGGTATTCCTGCACCACTTTCTGCAACAGCCCGGCCGGAGATACCACGCCCTGGCGCAGCGACAGCGAACGCTCGATGATGATGGTGACGGCGGCAATCGAGGCGAAGATCAACGGCCAGATGGGCCAACCCGCTGCTTGGATGATCGAGAACACGCTACAGACTCCAGTGATGGCTGATTCCAGAAGGTTTGAACTTTAGCCGTTCGGGTTCGGTTCGGCAAGTATGCTGTTGTCACATTTGCGCTTTGCGCCATGTGCTTGCCGGCAAAAAAGTGAAGACAGATTCATTGCTTGTGTGAATATTTGCGGCCGCCTGTGGATAATTTTGTGGGTAGTATCGAGGCGCAAGCACTGAATGGCCTTACAGTGATTTATCTTGTTTGGCAAATGTTTGCTGATTTAATTTTTTTGCCAATTAAATCATCGATATAAGAATATCGTTAATTTCGAGTGAAGGCTCTGATTCGAGTGTGTCACTTTTGTTTCGCTTGTGGATTAAATGCCTGTCAATGATCAAAATGGCTTGACTCAGGTTGCGCCGCGTGTTCTCAGCGTAACCGAGCTGAACCGCTCGGTGCGCTTGCTGCTGGAGCAAACGCTGCCATTGGCCTGGGTGGCGGGCGAGATTTCCAATCTTACCGTTGCCGCGTCCGGCCACTGGTATTTCGCGCTTAAGGACAAGCAGGCACAGGTGCGTTGCGTGATGTTCCGCAGCCGCTCCATGGCGCTGGATTTCCGTCCGCAGGAAGGCATGCAGGTCGAGCTGCGCGCTACGCCGGCGCTGTACGAGGCGCGCGGCGAATTCCAGCTGAATGTCGATTTCATGCGCCGCGCCGGCCTGGGTGCGCTGTTCGAACAATTCGAACGGCTCAAGGCAAGGCTGGCTGCCGAAGGGCTGTTTGCCAGTGAGCGCAAGCGCGCATTGCCGGCATTTCCGCGCCGGATCGGCATTGTCACCTCGCCGGCGGCGGCGGCGTTGCGCGATGTACTGACCACCTTGCGCCGGCGCATGCCGGGAATCGAGGTGGTGTTGTACCCGACGCCGGTGCAGGGCGAGGGGGCGGCGCTGCAGATCGCGCAGGCGTTACGCAAGGCCGGTGAGCGCGCCGAGGTCGAGCTGCTGATCGTCTGTCGCGGTGGCGGCAGCATCGAGGATCTGTGGGCGTTCAACGAGGAGGTTGTCGCGCGGGCGATTGTCGCGTCGCCATTGCCGGTGATCAGCGGCGTCGGCCACGAAACCGACGTCACCATTGCCGATTTCGTCGCCGACCGGCGTGCGCCGACGCCCACCGCGGCGGCTGAGCTGGCCAGCCCGAACCGGGTCGAGCTGTCGGCGCGGCTGCAGCAATTGCTGCGGCGGCTGACGCGCGATGTCGAACGTACGCTGCAGAGCGGGGGGCAGCGGCTGGATTATGCCGCCCGCCGGCTGGTGCATCCGGGCCAGCGGCTGGAAAAGCAGCGCTTGCTGTTGCGCCAGCTGCAAGGGCGCTTGCGTCAGGCATGGCAACGGCGCAGCGAGCAGGCCGAATGGCGGGTGGCGGCGGCAGCGCAGCGATTGCCGCAGCTGCGGCCGGATGTCGCTACGCTGCAGTTGCGCCGGCGACAACTGCAGCAGCGCATGCAGACCGCTTTGCAGCGGCGGCTGGAGCTGGCGCAGCTGCAGCTGCAGCATCTGGCGCTGCGACTGCAGCAGTTGAGCCCGGATGCGGTGCTGCAGCGTGGCTACAGCATCGTCGAGACCGCCGACGGCAGTGTGATCAGCGATGCGACGCAACTGCAGCCGGAGCAGACGCTGCGCCTGCGTCTGGCCAAAGGGCGTGCCGGCGTCAAAGTGACGGATGTCGAGCCGCAGGCTGACTGATCAGGAGTCGAGGAAGCTCTGGTAATGGCGCGCGGTTTCGCCCGGGCGCTCCAGCATCGGGATGTGGCCGACCTCCGGCATCACCACTACGCTGGTTTTCGCCCGCGTCAGGTTCTGCCGGAATACCTGGATGCTGCTGATGTCGATGATCCGGTCCTTGCCGCCCCACAGCAGCAGCGTCGGCGCCTTCACTTGCGGCAGCAGTGGCGCCAGATTCAGCTCCTCGCGCCGCAATTCGTCGAATATCCGGGCGTTGAACGCCTTGTGCTCAACTGCGCGCTCGCCCAGCACATCCAGCACGTAGCCGGGAATGAACGGTGGTTCTTCCATTACCAGTTTCAGTATGCGGCGGAAATCGTCGCGGTCTTGCGGCAGCATCAGATTGTTGCCGGCAAACAGCTGCTGCATGAACTCGGTCTTCTGCGGCGAATCGACGCCGGCCGCGTCGAACAGACCCAGTGTCAGCACTTCGTCCGGATGAGTGGCGGCGTAATAGGCGCCGATGTAGCCGCCCATCGAATTGCCGACCAGATGGAATTGTCTGACGCCGAGCGCCTGCATCAGCGCACGCACGCGCTCGGTCTGCTTCGGCACGCTGTAGCTGGCGTCGGCGATGCGGCTGCTGCGGCCAAAACCGGGCAGATCGGGAATGATCACGTGGTAGTTGTTGCTGAAATGCCGGGCGAAACGGGTCCAGTTGCCGGAGTCGGCGGTAATGCCGTGCAGCATCAGGATGGTCGGGCCGCTGCCGCCTTCCATGTAGACGATTTCGTGGTCATCGATCCGGATGCTCTTGCGCTCCAGCCGGGAAACCTTCTGTTCCAGCGTCAGCGCCGAATCGACGATATTTTCCTGCGAACAGCCGCTGCCGAGTGCAACTGTCAGTGTCAGCGACGCGACAAGCAATAGACGACGCAGCATGTTGGCTCCTGTATTTTTGAATGTTGTCGGATTGTACTACAAGAATTTTGCCGTTTGACAGTGACATTCATCCTGGCGGAATAATCTGTCCGTGTATCAGCAATTGCTAATCAAGTTGCTGTTTTTATTTGGCTTTTATTTGTGCCGATTGCCGACTACGATGGAGGCAAATCATTGCCATGAAAGACGGCGTCCATGTCCATGCTTGCCTCGCTGAATGTTCTGCTGGTGGAAGACAGCGGATCGCAGTTGCATTACCTGCATGCCCTGTGTCAATCGCTCGGCGTCAGGTCGGTGCTGGCTGCGCGCGGCGGGCAGGAGGCGCTGCAGCTGGCACGCGCCGCCGCAGACAAGCCGCAGGTGGCGATCTGCGATCTCGACATGCCGCAAATGGACGGTGTCGAATTGATCCGCTTGCTGGCGGAAGAGCGGCTGGTGACGCATCTGATCGTGCTGTCGGCGCTCGATTACTCGTTGCTCAACACCGTTGCCGCGATGGCGCAGATGCGCGGGCTGGTGGTGCTGGGGGCGATTGCCAAGCCGATCAGCAGCAACAAGCTGGTGGATCTGCTGTCGCGCTATCGGCCGCAGAGCGGCGAACGCAGCGTCGATGCCGGTAGCGTCGTGCCGCCGTTCAATCTGGAAGAATTGCAGCACGCCATTGCCGGCTGCGCGCTGTCGGTGTTTTTCCAGCCACAGGCGTCGGTTGCCGATCGCTCGGTATACGGTGCCGAAGCGCTGGTGCGCTGGAAGCATCCGCTGCATGGCATGGTACAGCCGCAGGATTTCCTGCCCATGGCCGAGCGGCACGGTCTGCTTGACATGCTCACGGTGGTCATGTTCGGCAAGGCGTTTGCCGAATGCAGTAAATGGCTCCGGCGTGGCCTGTATCTGCGCGTATCGGTGAATGTTGCGGCGCAATCGCTGGCAAAAGCCGATTTTGCCGACATCGTCGCCGACATGGCGGCGCGGCATGAGGTGCCGCCGTCGATGGTGATGCTGGAGGTGACCGAATCGGCAATGCTGTCGAACCTGTCGCAATCGCTGGAAACCATGGCACGGCTGCGGCTGAAGGGTTTTCATCTGGCGGTGGACGATTTTGGCACCGGTTTTTCCTCGTTGCAGCAACTGAGCCAGATTCCGCTGTCCGAGCTGAAAATCGACCGTTCCATCATCCACGGTGCCGCGCGCCGGCCGCAGCTGGCGGCGATCCTGCACAGCGCCATCGACATGGGGCGCCGGCTGCGCGTCACCACCGTTGCCGAGGGAGTGGAAAACGCCGAAGACTGGCAGATGTTGCGGTTTTCCGGCTGCGACAGCGCGCAGGGCTATTTTCTCGCCAAGCCGATGCCGGCCGACAATATGCAGCGCTGGCTGGAGCGCAACGGCCGCGCGCCGGTGCAATAGGCGGTGCCGCTTTCCCGATCCGCCCACAACGCGGCACAATTGCGCCTGCCGCCGCTGGCGGCGCTGTTCATCAACTCAACGGGATTCATGCGAAATGGCGCGCTTACCGCGGCTACAGGCCGCCGGCTGGCCGCATCTGCTGGTGCAGCGGGTGCACGACGGACAATTGCTGGCACGCGACGATCAGGACCGGCAGGCACTGCTGGATTGCCTGCGCGAAGCGGCGCGCACGCATCAGGTTGCAATTCATGCCTATACCCTGGCGGCCGATCATTTGCACCTGCTGGCCACACCGGCGACCGATGACGGCCTGAGCCTGCTGATGCAGGCGCTCGGGCGCCGCTATGTCGCCGGCTACAATCGCCGCCACGAGCGGCACGGCGGGCTGTGGGCGGGGCGCTTTCGCGCCACGGTGATCGATCCGCAGCAGCATCTGCTCGACTGCATGCTGCTGATTGAATCGCATGCCGCCCGGCATGGCGCCTTGAACCGTATCGACGACGATCTCTGGTCGAGCGTGCGCCACCATCTGGGATTGCGTACCGATCCGCTGATTTCCGATCACAAGCTGTTCTGGGCGCTCGGCAACACGCCGTTCGAGCGCGAAGCGGCGTGGCGCGCACGGCTGCAGGATGGGCTGTCGCAGCATGCGTTGCAGAGCATTGCCGCCGCCATGCACAAGGGCTGGGCGCTGATGTCCGCAGCGCTGGGCGAGCGACTGCAGGCGAACATCGGGCGTCGCCTGGTGCAGCGACCGCGCGGCCGGCCACGCAAACCTCCGGCAACACCTTGATCGGCTAGCTCTTGTTGATGTGTCCCTAATTGTTTTGGTAACGTCGCCGTTTATTGCTTTTATTGTATCCGACCCTATTTATTAACGCTTGAGTTGACAGGCATGTCGGAGTAGTCTCCAAGGTTCCGTGTTTTTACACTTAACCTGTGGAGCGCCCACATGACTCAGGCGACTTCGGGAAAGATGTTCCCAAGCGACGTTTCCGCCACCGGCTCGGCCACTGCCAAGGAAATCCAGGCAGCGATTGAAACCGGTCTGTATGCAAATTCCGAGCACGATGCCTGTGGCGTTGGCTTCGTTGCCCATATCAAGGGCCACAAGGCGCACAGCATCGTGGCTCAGGGTCTGAAGATCCTCGAAAACATCGATCACCGCGGCGCGGTGGGTGCCGATCCGCTGATGGGCGACGGCGCCGGTCTGCTGATCCAGATTCCGGACGAATTCTACCGTGCCGAAATGGCCAAGCAGGGCGTCGAGTTGCCTCCGCCCGGCGAATACGGCGTCGGCATGATCTTCCTGCCGAAGGAAAGCGCGTCGCGTCAGGCGTGCGAGCAGGTGATGGAACGCGCCATCAAGGCCGAAGGCCAGGTATTGCTCGGCTGGCGCGATGTGCCGGTCGACCGCGAAATGCCGATGTCGCCGCTGGTGCGTGAAAAAGAGCCGGTAATCCGTCAGGTGTTCGTCGGCCGTGGCCACGACATCCTGGTGCCGGATGCGCTGGAGCGCAAACTGTTCGTGATCCGCAAGACCGCTTCGGCGAAGATCCAGAGCCTGAATCTGACTCACGGCAGCGAATACTACGTGCCGAGCATGTCGTGCCGCACCATCATCTACAAGGGCCTGCTGCTGGCCGACCAGGTCGGCAAGTACTACATCGACCTGAAAGATGAGCGCGTGACCTCGGCTCTGGCCCTGGTGCACCAACGTTTCTCGACCAACACCTTCCCTGAATGGCCGCTGGCTCACCCATACCGCATGGTTGCGCACAACGGTGAAATCAACACCGTCAAGGGCAACTTCAACTGGATGCGTGCTCGTGAAGGTGTGATGAAGTCCCCAGTGCTGGGCGACGACCTCAAGAAGCTGTACCCCATCAGCCTAGACGGCCAATCTGACACCGCCACGTTCGACAATGCGATCGAACTGTTGACCATGTCTGGCTACCCTCTGGCCCAAGCCGCCATGATGATG
>CALMFQ010000531.1 GCA_937863215.1 uncultured Pseudomonadota bacterium | reverse complement strand
TTTGCCGGCAGCGCCTGCGGCGTGGAAGGCGACACAGCGGCGCTGGCGCAACTGGAACCGCTGCTGCAGGCAATCGGCGCCACCATCCTGCGCATCGATCCGGCACACAAAACCCTGTATCACGCCGGCAGCACGATTGCCTGCAACTATCTGGTGACACTGGTCGAGGCCGGCGTGCAATGTCTCGCCGCCGCCGGCATTCCACACCCGGCCGCAACGGCGGCGCTGCTGCCGCTATTGCAGGGCACGCTCGACAATATCGGTGCGCTCGGCACGACTGCAGCGCTGACCGGGCCGATTGTGCGTGGCGACAGCGGCACGGTGACCCGACATCTGACGGCAATCCACGCCGATCTGCCGCATCTGGCCGGGCTTTATGCCGGCATGGGCCGGCAGACACTGCAACTGGCCGCAGCACGGCTGACGCCGGAGCAAGTCGCAGCATTGGCCGCAGCACTGCAGCAGAAAAAATAGCCCCCGCCGGTCGGCGGGGGCGAGGGTACAGCGCACAGGGTAATTCTGCGGCTATTTCATCGTGAACAACTGATGGAAATTGGCAATCTCCAGCACTGACTTGACCGTGCCCCTGGCATTCGACAACACCACCGGCTTGTTGCCGACCCGCTCTTTCAGCAACAACAGCATACCCAGCGCCGAGCTGTCGAGATACTCGACACCGCCGAGATCGATTTCGAGCTCATTGAACTCGCCGGAATCCAGCACCGGGGTATATTCGGCCTTGAAATCCCGATACGCGTCGAAGGTAAAACTACCGGATAGCACGAAACGTACCTTGCCATCCTGATTAAACGTTTTGATCTGCATTCAATCGCCCTTTGCAATACAACAAATCCGCCGACTTCAACTATAGACAATAGCAGCACGAAAAACGGAAATCCTGTAATTTAGCCCCTCCCGCAACGAAGCCCCCCTGACGATGACCGAGTCGCACCGCCGCTGGCATGAAGTATTGTTTACCCGCAGGATGCTGATCTGCGTTTTTACCGGCTTCAGTTCCGGGTTGCCGCTGTACTTGCTGCTGCAACTGGTGCCGGCATGGCTGCGCACCGAACAGGTGGACCTGAAAGCGATTGGCGCATTCTCGCTGATCCAGTTCCCCTACACCTGGAAATTCATCTGGTCGCCGCTGCTGGATCGCTTCAGCCTGCCGTTGCTGGGCCGCCGGCGCGGCTGGATGCTGCTGGCACAACTGGCGCTGCTGATCGCGATTCCACTGTTCGGCACCCTGCAGCCCAGGCTGGATCTGTGGACGATCGCCTGGCTGGCTGCGGCAGTGGCTTTTTTTTCCGCCTCGCAGGATATCGTGCTCGACGCCTACCGGCGTGAAATCCTCAGCGACGAGGAACTCGGCATCGGCAATTCGGTACACGTCAACGCCTATCGTATTGCCGGACTGGTGCCGGGGTCGCTGTCACTGATCCTGGCCGACCATCTGCCGTGGTCGAGCGTATTTGCAATTACCGCGCTGTTCATGCTGCCGGGGCTGATCATGACACTGTTGGTCGCAGAGCCGAAGCTGGCAGCGGCCACGCCGCGCACGCTGCGCGCGGCGGTGGTCGAGCCGTTTCACGAGTTCATCACGCGCCGCGGCTGGCGCCCGGCATTGCTGGTGCTGGCGTTCATTTTCCTTTACAAGCTGGGCGACAGCATGGCTACCGCACTGGCAACACCGTTCTATCTCGACATGGGCTTTTCCAAATCGCAGATCGGTCTGGTCGCAAAAAATGCCGGCTTGTGGCCGGCAGTAATCGGCGCCCTGCTGGGTGGCATCTGGATGATCCGGCTCGGCATCAACCGCGCGCTGTGGCTGTTCGGCGTGGTGCAGGTGGTATCGATTCTCGGCTTTGCCTGGCTCAGCCTGAACGGTCCGTACACGCAAATCGACGCTGGCCATCTAACGATGCTGGCACTGGTGATCGGCTTCGAAGCGCTCGGCGTCGGCCTCGGTACCGCAGCGTTCACTGCCTACATCGCCCGCACCACACACCCGGCGTACACCGCCACCCAGTTTGCACTGTTCACCAGTCTGGCAGCGGTGCCGCGCACGCTGATCAATGCCAGCACCGGCTATATCGTCGCCCATAGCGGCTGGCTCAACTTCTTCCTGCTATGCACGCTGCTGGCGCTACCGGGAATGGCACTATTGCTGAAGGTGGCACCGTGGAACGAGCCGACTCACAATTCCCAGTCGTAATCGACTGTCAGCGGCGCATGGTCGGAGAACTTCACCTCCTTGTAGATTGACGCCTGCTGCGCCTTGGCGCCCACGCCGGAGGTAGCGATGTGGTAATCGATGCGCCAACCCACGTCCTTGGCGTAGGCCTGGCCACGATTCGACCACCAGGTATAGCCCGGCAATTGCGGATATAGCCGGCGCCAGACATCGACGAAACCGATCTCCTCGAACACCTGCGTCAGCCAGGCGCGCTCTTCCGGCAGAAAGCCGGAATTTTTCAGGTTGCCCTTCCAGTTTTTCAGATCGATCTCGTGGTGAGCGATATTCCAGTCGCCACACAGAATCACCTCGCGCCCGCTGTGCATCAACTCACGCAAATGCGGCAGAAAACGCTCGAGAAAACTGAACTTCACCTGCTGCCGTTCGTCGGAACTGGAGCCGGACGGCAGATACAGCGAGACCACGCTCAGGTCGCCGAAATCGGCACGGATATAGCGGCCTTCGGCATCGATATCGGCGATACCGAGACCAACAATCACCTGATCCGGCTCACGCCTGCAGTACAACCCCACGCCGCTGTAGCCCTTTTTGTCGGCATAGTGGAAGTAGCCGTGCAAGCCATGCGGATTGCGCATCGGCGGGCTCAGATCGGCGTCCTGCGCCTTGATTTCCTGCAGACAGACCACATCCGCCTGCTGCCGGCCGAGCCAGTCGAAAAAACCCTTGTTCGCCGCCGAGCGGATGCCGTTCAGATTTGCGCTGATTATTTTCATATTCTCCAGTACCGCGTGGTTATTGGCCGCCCGCCCGATTCGCGGAACGGTGACCATGTGCTATGCTTCAACTTACAAACATAAGCAAATGATGATTAAACAAAATGAGTGATTTCAGAACCGATTTCATCCGCTTCGCCATCGAAAAGCAGGTACTGCTGTTCGGCGAATACAAAACCAAGGCCGGCCGTCTGTCGCCGTATTTCTTCAATGCCGGACTGTTTCATGATGGCTACAGCCTGTGGCAGCTGACGCAATTCTACGCCAAAGCCATCCAGGCCTCGGGAATCGAATTCGACGTGCTGTTCGGCCCGGCATACAAAGGCATCCCGCTCGCAACCGGCACCGCCATTGGCTTGGCGGAAATGAACCGCAACGTACCGTATGCATTCAACCGCAAGGAAGCCAAGGATCACGGCGAAGGCGGCACCGTGGTCGGCCACCCGCTGCAGGGCAAAGTGCTGATCATCGACGACGTGATTTCCGCCGGCACTTCGGTACGCGAATCGGTCAATCTGATCCTCAATGCCGGCGCCACGCCTGCCGGTGTCGTTATCGCCCTCGACCGCATGGAGCGCGGCAAGGGCGAATTGTCCGCGGTACAGGAAGTGGAGCTGGAATTCGAAATTCCGGTAATCGCGATTGCGTCGCTGAACGATCTGCTCAGCTACCTGCGCGACACGCCGGCATTGCAATCCCACTTGCCGGCAATCGAAAAATATCGTCAGGAATACGGAGTCAAC
>CALMFQ010000530.1 GCA_937863215.1 uncultured Pseudomonadota bacterium | reverse complement strand
GCGGCGAACCTATTTTCGATTCATCCACGGAGGCTGAACGTGCGCGTCAGCTGTGGGCACAGAGCGGCAACATGGTGCCGCTCCGTACCCCACCAAGCGGCGGTTACGTCGTATCAGGTTAGGTCGAGATGCATTTGCGCCGGATCCTCCACCTGTATGGCTATGGAGAATGGATCCCCGTAATCAATCGAGTGCGCTGTTGAACCGATGGCATCCGGATCTGCACCAAACGACACCAGTACTTTCTCGACGATCTCGAGCTGATCAGCATCGACGAATATACGGAGAGTGGGCGCTCCCATGGTGCCCAACTGCCACATCCGTATGTCCTGCAGTTCCGCCGCCTGAAGCAAAGGCCTGGCTAGCTCAGCTTCCTGCCTGGATGCGAACCCCAACCGGATGGTGGCGCAATAATCACCCCAGAAGTGGTGCTGCAACTGCCCCCGTGCCGTGATGATCATAGCCGTTTGAATACCACCGAACATCCATCCGCACGGGCGTACGTCCGCCCATCCCGAGAAGCTACTACCGGAACGGACATGCACCTGTGTCCAGGCGCCAACAGATCCGTGGAGGGATCCTGACAAGCCTCGCGCCAGTCACAAAAACCGCAAATATTTCCGTCACCAGATACGGTGGCCTTCAATACGGCGCGGTAACCCGCTGGTGCCTCCGCTGGGTTTATACGGTGCGGTGCGGATGCGGCTTCAGCCATTTGTTCCTCCACGAGCGCCCGCATCCCCCTGTTTGCTTTCCAGTTAGCGATAGCCATTACGTTTGCGCATCTCTCACGCTGAACGCTTGCGTTTGATCATGAACTTGGCCAGTTCGCCTGCAGTCGGAGCCGGCTTGATGATGACATTTTTCGCCAATTTGATGGGAGCAAAGTCATGAACATCAACCTGGTGGGGCATCAACGAAAATGGATTTTTAGCGCGCTCCACATCGGCGCGAGTAATTCTTTTGGACATGATATGGGCAGGGCCTGATCAGGGCCCGAGTTGTTCTATCTGTGCGGGCGTAATACCGCAATACCGGAGCTGTTGGTTAAACAGCTTCAGCCTTTCCAACATGTGGGTAGGCTCATCGTCCGTACCTGATTCGCTCTCATCCACAGCGTCCTGTTGGATGATGGCTTGCAGGATATTCATTACCTGAGGGGAGTATTCCACATCCTCATCATCATCGCGCCAAAGTCCGATTTCGAACTCGGCCCACTGAATTTCGTCCAGCGTCGGATTATCCAACAGCGTATCCGCCACGTCCCCGGTATCGCCATCGGCCAGTGCCATTGCGCTCATCCTGAATGCGTCGGGATTTTCAGCGAAAGCATTGGTGAGCACGCAGGTCAGCAGCGCATTCATCTTGTTCTCGCTCTGCTCGGGTAACCGGATGCCAAATTTATCCTCCAGGAGACGGATGAGCGTCAGCGGATCCACCGGTTCTTCTACCTCGCTACCCCACACTACCTCGGTGCCGAAAGTCAATTCGGCGATGGCGAGGATTACTGACCCGAACGTGTCCGGGGACTCCAACAGTTCCGCGCAGAGTGCGCGGTCCAGTCGGAGGGATGACGACGGTAGGACCATGCAGCTAAAAATCAGCAGCGGGCTAGCAGCAGGGCGGAAAGGCGCCCCGCCGACAATGCATTCAGCTTGGTGAGTTCCTGGGACGCTGCCATCGCGTTGGTGGCGGCATGCGCACACGCTGCTTTGACGATGGTCCGGTCATCGCCGGCAAACGCGGCATCGATGTCATCCGCCCGCACGCCTGCGAGGATCATGGCCGGCACTGGCGCAGCTCCGATGAACACGTTGGCGGCTGCAACCTTTTCGATATCGGCCTCGGAGACCCCGGCGTAGAAGGCATGCCACGGCGATGGTGTGTGCGTCTTTGAGTATTTGACGCCGCAGGCGCGGTCCAGCTCCAGCCATACGTCCAGACATTGATCCACATCGCCATCAGTTACGGCGGCGGCAGCTTCTTTGTACAGCCCAGCCGTCTCGTCATCACACCCCGTCATGAACTGACGGATGCTGGCGAACTTCACCGCCGAAGCCGCATCGGGAGTCCGATCATGTAGATCCCGAAGAATCCCCGGGACATCAACGCCCTGACGATCAGCTGCCTCGACCAGCTTGGTCGCTGCCTGCTTGATTTGCGCTCCAGTCAGCTCCGCATTCCAACGCGAGTCGCCGAAGGAGCGACAGATCCCGCGAATGGACGCGTCTGTGTCGTGGGCATCCCCGCAAGGGAAATAGCCGGTTGGGCCGGAATCGCGCTCGACGACAAGCGCGAACGGTTGGGGCGCGGATGCTTCCTTGGTCGATTCATCGAGCAGCGCAGCATACGGCGCAAGCTCATCGGCGATGCCCCAGGCGCTGGCCGCCTTCTCGATATTCTTCACCACCACTTCGTCCACATCACCAGCCCCCATGGCGTACGCGTAGGACAGGAAGGTGGCGACCTTGGTGTGGATCGGGAATTCCCGCCGAACAGGATCCGCGAATGCGGATTGATGGAGGTGGGCTACATTTGCGGGAGACACCATGGCCTCCTTCGTTACCCACTCCGGAAAAGCATGCAGTGCGTCCGCTCGGTACAGCGGGACGGGATTGTTATCGTTGACGGGATCCATACCGCACTGTTCCCCTTTCTACTCAGAGTGTCAAATTGACGACAACCTCCCGAACGGGTATGTAAAAAGAACCCGAAGCACCTTGTCGGGTGTCAAAAATATATGACGTGAAACATCCCGAAATTGCGTGACCCACCATAGCTCCATCATCACAAATTTAATCACGCCCATCGAGGCCGTCGAAATGTCCCGCGGCGTAGTACGCAAGCACGATCAGATAATGCTGACCCTGTGCCCAGCCTGCGGACGCGATATGGCATTGGTGCATCGGAGTTTCTTTTGTGGTTCCACTGGCTGCGCATTCGGCACCGGTTCGGTAGTGGACTACCTGGTGATGATGCAGGCGAGCAAATCATACCGGGCCGTGGTCGATCAGATGATGGATGCGTTCACGGACAGGCTGCGCCCCCACATGGATATCACGGAGGAAGTCCGATCTGCGGTGACCCTACAGTTGCGGCGCCAGCGCCGGGTGCTGGACTTTGTGCTCCGGAGCATGCGCGGCAGCGGCACGGCCAAGTGGCAGCACATCCGCGCAAAAGCTCAGGCGTGGAAGCTAGAAGACAACGCCGACCGCACCCTGATGGTGTTGGAGGCAGACGCAGTAGGCGAATTTGCCCAGCTGCTGCGCGATGCTTTCCCGGATGCCGATCTGGGGCGGATACGACTACAGCCGGCCCTTGTGGTGCCTTGGATGGACAGCCATCACGGACTGGTATCGCTGACATGGTATGACCCCAAAGATCTGACCAGCCGCACACTCGATCTGTGCGACTACGACGTCGCCTTTTCCGGCTTGCTGCAAGGGGGCCAGGCGTCGTCCGATGTGCATCTGCACCGCGACTGGATGACGGCCGCGCGAGCCAATAACTTCTGGGCGTCCGGGGATCCAGCGCGTATTTCGTATGGCGTGAAATTGAGCGGGTTCAAACCAGCTACAATATGGCTGGCTCCCCGTCTGACCTACATGTTCGATACTACCCATGACGTCACTGCTTGGCTGCCAGCCAGACTGCATGAGCAGAATCCAACGATGACCGTGGCAACGACATTAAGCGGAGCACGACATACGTGGCCGGCGTTCCTGGCGTCCATGCTGGCGCAAAATACGAACCACCTGCGGGCACTCAACTTTACCGGCACGTCTATTCTGAGCTCTGCAAATCCGCAGGGGTCTATCCGGAATGAGCTGATCCGTAATTTGCGTGACATGGAAGCGCATGAGATCGCCGATCAACTGACCCGTAATCTGTTCTCGGTGGAGATACACAAGGATCAGAGCGGCAGTCTCTTCGAATCGCCAGACGGCTACAAATTCTCCAAGACA
>CALMFQ010000529.1 GCA_937863215.1 uncultured Pseudomonadota bacterium | reverse complement strand
CTGGGCTTGCGTCCCGGCATCGTCAGCCGCGGCTATGGCGGCAGCGCGCAACAGCCGACCTGCGTAACCGGCGACAGCCCGGCGGCACTGGTCGGCGATGAGCCGATCCTGATTGCGCGCCACAGCGGCTGCCCGGTATTCGTCTGCCGCGATCGCGCTGCAGCCGGCGCGGCGCTGTTGGCGGCACACCCGGACTGCAATCTATTGCTGTGCGACGATGGCATGCAGCATTACCAACTGGCGCGCGATCTGGAAATTGCCGTAGTCGATGCCGCACGCGGCTTCGGCAACAGCCTGCCGCTACCCGCCGGGCCACTGCGCGAAATGCCTGCACGACTGGGCAAGGTCAGTGCGATCGTAACCAACGGCCCCGGCACGCTACCGTTGCCGGTAGAGGTACCGATATTTCGCATGCAGTTGCGCGGATCGCACTGCTATCGCCTGAATGCCCCTCACGAAACCTGTGCGGCGACGGAACTGAATCGCGGCAAGGTAATGGCAGTGGCAGGCATTGGCAATCCGCAGCGCTTTTTCAGCCAGCTGCATAGCCTCGGCCTGACTGCCGAACATACCGCGTTCGCCGACCACCACGCGTTCACGCCGACCGATCTGGCGTTTCCCGGCTATGACACGATTTTGCTGACCGAGAAGGACGCGGTTAAATGCGCCGGATTCAAAGATGATAGAATCTGGGTTTTTCCGGTCAGTGCGGAACTCGAACCCGATCT
Source organism: uncultured Pseudomonadota bacterium (assembly GCA_937863215.1). GTDB lineage: Bacteria > Pseudomonadota > Gammaproteobacteria > Burkholderiales > SCOH01 > CALMFQ01. Next base: position 2,236 of record CALMFQ010000529.1, on the reverse strand, counting down.
GGCTCAATTCATCGTTCACAGGCTGCAACAGCATGGACTCGAAACTGCTTGAAATCCTCGTCTGCCCGGTGTGCAAAGGCCCGCTGACATTCGTCAAATCCGCCCAGGAACTGATCTGTAAGGCCGACCGCCTGGCCTTCCCGATCAAGGATGGCATTCCGGTGATGCTGGAAGAAGAGGCTCGCCAACTCGCCGCCACCGAAGAAGCATGAGCGATTACATCGTCGTGATTCCGGCGCGCTACGCGTCGACCCGTCTGCCCGGCAAGCCGTTGCTGGACGTTGGTGGCAAGCCGATGATCGTGCGCGTCGCCGAACAGGCGGTCAAATCCGCGGCGCGCCAGATCTGGATCGCCACCGATCATCATGGAGTTGCCAGCACCGTGGTCGCACACGGCTTCGACAGCGTGATGACCTCGGAAAACCATGCATCCGGCACCGACCGCATCGCCGAAGTGGTACGCCACCTGCAACTCAACGACGACACCATTGTCGTCAACGTACAGGGTGATGAGCCGCTGATCGATCCGACCTTGATCGACGCAGTCGCTGCGCAACTGGAACGCAACCCGCTGGCGCCGATGGCTACAGCTGCGCACCCGATCGAATCCGCAACCGACATGTTCAACCCGAACGTAGTCAAGGTGGTGCTGAACCGCAAACAGGACGCACTGTACTTCAGCCGCGCGCCGATCCCCTACGCGCGCGACGCATTCGCCGCCAGCAAAGAGGCATTGCCGCACGGGCTGCCGGTGTACCGCCATGTCGGCATTTACGCCTATCGCGCCGGCTTTCTGCGCCAGTACGGCGAATTACCGGCATGCGGCTTGGAACAATTCGAAGCGCTGGAACAACTGCGCGTGCTGTGGCACGGCTACAGCATCAGCGTGCACCTTACCGATCAGGCCCCCGCCGCAGGCGTGGATACGCCGGAAGATCTGGAAAAAGTCCGTAGCATCATGCAACAGCAACAGGGTCAGTCCTGACCCATATTCAGACAGGCAAGAAAAGGAAGACTATGAAACTGATTCTGTTGGGCGCTCCCGGCGCTGGCAAAGGCACCCAAGCCAAATACATTTGCGAAAAATTCGGCATTCCGCAAATCTCCACTGGCGACATGCTGCGCGCCGCAGTCAAAGCCGGCACCCCGCTGGGTCTGGAAGCAAAAAAAATCATGGATGCCGGCGGCCTGGTGCGCGACGACATCATCATCGGTTTGGTCAAAGAGCGCATTGCCGAAGCCGACTGCAAGAACGGCTTTCTGTTCGACGGCTTCCCGCGCACCATTCCGCAAGCCGAAGCGATGCGCGACGCTGGCGTCACCCTGGATTTCGTGGTGGAAATCGATGTACCGGACGCCAACATCATCGACCGCATGAGTGGCCGCCGCGTACACCTGAGCTCGGGCCGCACCTACCACGTCAAATACAACCCGCCGAAAGTGGCCGGCAAGGATGACGAAACCGGTGAAGACCTGATCCAGCGCGACGACGACAAGGAAGAAACCGTCAAGAAACGCCTCGACGTCTACCACGAACAGACCGAAGTACTGGTTGGCTTCTACTCAAAAATGGCCGCCAGCGGCGATGCAACTGCGCCGAAATACATCAAGATCGACGGCACCCAGTCGGTCGATGCTGTGCGCGATGCCACGCTGAAAGCGCTGGGCGCGTAATTACCCCGCCCCGCAGCAACAAAGCCCTGCCAGACTGACAGGGCTTTGTTGTTTAGATCTACTGCAAGCCGCCCTGGCAGCGGCACATAGCCCGGCTACAGGCCAATGTCAGCGCGGTCTGCAACCAGATGATCAATACACGAACCGCTCGCGCATCTCGTCCAGATTCAACTCCTGCAGAATCTGTCGAAAGAATTACCACCATTCGCCGTCAACATCGAAACGGATGCAGCAACGTTGGCCCAATAACACAAGTCCCCGCCTTTTCCGCCAAATCCGGTGTATTTCAGATTTTCTTCTGACATTCCATGCAATACATATTGCCGCCAAACTTTGATTTATTAAACCAGCAGAACTTGGCAACGTTGTAGTTAACGGCCAAACCACAAGCAGCACAGGCAAGCTTGGACGACTTGGCAGTATCCTCCGGCACAGTGGAACATGCAGACTCGCCAGGAGTGGCTGCGGTTGAGGCTGAAGTCACAGCGAAGAGCTGCTGGCACCCCATGCAATAGGTTCTGCCACCAAAGCGTTCGGGATTGGCATCACAATATTTGGCTAC
>CALMFQ010000528.1 GCA_937863215.1 uncultured Pseudomonadota bacterium | reverse complement strand
TGCCAGCGGCCACGCGCGGTCAGAATCAGGATCGGCAGCTTGCTGCCATCGGCCCGCAGACGGCGAATCAGCTCCAAACCACTGAGCTGTGGCAAGCCGAGATCGACGATCGCCAGATCGCAGGGATATTCGCTCGCGTTATACAAGCCGGTCTTGCCGTCGCCGGCCTGATCGACACGATAGCCTTCCTGCTCCAGCTGTTTTGCCAGTTGCTGGCGCAACAGCACTTCATCTTCAATCAGCAGCAGTCTCACAGCTTGTTGCCCGTTTCTGCGTCGATCAGGATCACCCTGACTTCGCCATTCGGCGTCAGCACCTTGACGCGATAGACTTCGCGCCCGCCAGAGCTGGATTTTTCCACCGCCAGCACCCGGCCGGCCGATTCGCGCCGCGCAATTGCTGCCGCCTCGTCCGGGCTGACGCGGCTGAGCGCATACACCGGCGCAGCCAGTGCGGCCAACAGGGGAACAAGCAACAATATGCGGGTTTTCATTACGACATCCTGAACCAGATCACTCAATTGACTCGATTTTAGAGCGAGTCGCAAACGTTTTCACGTTTACGTTCGAGCCAATGCCTGCCGCAGATCAATATTGCGGCTCCACCGACACGCGCAGACGGATTTCCCGGCCCGGATCGCTGGGCATGATGGTGGTGTAGCGCCGGCCGGCATATTCGTAGGTGACGCGGTAACCGGTTACCCGGCTCTCCCAGTTGTCTGCCTGACGGCAACGGCGGATTTCGCGCTCCTCGTATTCATCGCGATCGGCTGGGCGTCCATCGCCGCGGTTGTCATACTGGCCGCCGATCAGCGCGCCGGCAACCGCACCGGCAGCGGTCGCGGCCTCGCGTCCGTGTCCCTTGCCAAACTGGTTGCCGACGACACCGCCGACAATGCCGCCCAGCACCGTGCCGCCGTAATCGCGATTACCACCCGACGGACGCGACGGCACGCGGGTTTCGACCACCTCGTTGTAACACTCCTGACGCGGGCGATTGATGCGCTCGAACTCCGGCACAGAGCTCTTCACCCGGGCAAAATCGGTATACGATTCAGCCCGTGCGGCAGTGGCGGCGACGGTCAGCAAGGCAACAAGCAACGAGTTTTTCGCGAACGACATGACAACCTCCGGTTATATGCACATGCAAGTGCGTTTGACGGGGCCATTTTGCGTCCGGGTCACTGAATCCGTGCTGAACGGGAAAATGGCGCAAAAAAGCGCGGGCTGCGGCGAATATTCCGGCAAAACAATGCCATCGACATGGCGCAATGCAGCACAAGCGCAACACCAATCGGTATAATAGCCGACTGACCAGATTCAATAGCGTTATTGCCAATGTCCATAGCCTATCCGCTGCTTCGTCCGCTGTTGTTCTCACTCGATGCGGAAACTGCCCATAATGCCACGCTGCACGGCCTCGACTTCATCCATGCGCTCGGCTTCAGCCGGATGCTGGGCCAACGCATCGAATGCGAGCCGCGCTCGGTGATGGGCATCCGCTTCCCCAACGCGGTCGGACTGGCCGCCGGGCTGGACAAGAACGGTGCGCACATCGAAGGTCTGGCCGACCTGGGCTTCGGCTTCATCGAAATCGGCACCATCACGCCGCGCCCGCAGCCAGGCAACCCGAAACCGCGGATTTTCCGCCTGCCTTCGGCGCAGGGCATCATCAACCGCATGGGTTTCAACAACGATGGCGTCGACAAGCTGATCGAAAATGTTGATCGCGCCAACTACAAGGGCGTGCTCGGTATCAACATCGGCAAGAATGCCGATACGCCGATCGAGAACGCGGCTGACGATTACCTGATCTGTCTGCGCAAGGTATACACCCGCGCGACCTATATCACCGTCAACATCTCCAGCCCCAACACCAAGAATCTGCGCCAGCTGCAGCAAAGCGACGAATTCGATAGCCTGCTGGCGCAACTGAAAGCCGAGCAGACGCTGCTGGCAGACAAATATGGCAAATACGTGCCGATTGCGGTGAAGATCGCCCCCGATCTGGAACCGCCGCAAGTACAGGACATTGCCGCCAAGCTGGTAAAGCACCAACTGGATGGCGTGATTGCCACTAACACCACGCTGTCGCGCACCGGCGTGGAAAGCCTCAAACACGGCAATGAAGCCGGCGGTCTTTCCGGCGCACCGGTACGCGCCAAGTCCACGCGCGTGATCCGCGAGCTGGCAACGGCCCTGGACGGCGCGCTGCCGATCATCGGTGTGGGCGGGATTTTCAGCGCCACCGACGCGGAGGAAAAAATCCAGGCCGGTGCCAGCCTGGTGCAGTTGTATTCGGGCCTGATCTACCGCGGCCCGGATCTGGTTGGCGAATGCGTGCGGGCATTGCGTTGAGCGCGCCGACCGGTCCGGCATCATGAGCAACACCGAACTGCCGCTGTTTCTGCGCATCGACGCCGTTCTGCCGCAAACGCAATGCACCAAGTGCGGCTACGACGGCTGCAAACCCTATGCGCAGGCGATTGCTGCCGGTGAGGCGGATATCAACCAGTGTCCGCCGGGCGGCGACGCCAATATCCACAAGTTGGCAGCCATCACCGGTCGGCCATATCAGCCGCTCAACCCCGCCAACGGCGTGGAAAAACCGCGCCAGCTGGCGGTCATCGATGAACAAATGTGCATCGGCTGCACATTGTGCATTCAGGCATGCCCGGTGGATGCGATTGTCGGCGCGGCGAAGCTGATGCATAGCGTGATTACTGCCGAATGCACCGGCTGCGATCTGTGCGTGGCGCCCTGCCCGGTCGATTGCATCGCGATGATCGACGCACCGGCCGACGATTTGTCGGAACAGCAACGCGCCGACCACGCACGCGCACGTTTCGAATTCCGCCAGTTCCGTCTGCAGCGTGACAAGCAGGAACGCGCCGAGCGCCTTGCCGCCAAGGCAGTGGAAGCCAAGCAGGCAGCAGCGCGCATGGCCGCAGCGGCGGCTGGCGATCCGGCTGCGGCCAAGGCCGCGGCTGACAAGCAGGCCCTGATCCAGGCAGCACTGGCGCGCGCCGCCGCCAAGAAAGCAGCGACAAGCTCGCCAGCCGCGGGCCAGGATCAAACCGCTAGCGACGGCCAAGCCCCCAAACAACCGCAATGAACGCCGACAAACGCCGCCAGATTTTCCAGCGCCTGCAGGCGGCCAACCCGCATCCGACTACCGAGCTCAACTACAGCAGCGAATTCGAATTGCTGGTGGCGGTATTGCTGTCGGCGCAGGCTACCGACGTTGGCGTCAACAAAGCTACCGACAAGCTGTTTCCGCTAGCGAATACTCCGGCGACAATTCTGGCGCTGGGCCAGGAGGGGCTGGAAAGCCATATTTCCAGCATCGGCCTGTATCGCAGCAAGGCCAAGCATCTGCTGGAGACCTGCCGCATCCTGATCGAGCGACATGCAGCAGCTGTTCCGCAAACGCGCGCCGCACTGGAAGCGCTGCCCGGTGTCGGGCGCAAAACCGCCAACGTACTGCTGAACACCTTGTTCGGCCAGCCGACAATTGCTGTCGATACGCACATCTTCCGTATCGCCAACCGGATCGGGCTGGCGCCGGGCAAGACTGTCGACGAGGTGGAACAGAAGCTGCTCAAGGTCGTGCCGCGGGAATTCATGCACGATGCGCATCACTGGCTGATCCTGCATGGCCGTTACGTATGCAAGGCGCGCAAGCCGGAATGCGGACGCTGCATCATTGCCGATCTGTGCGAATTCAAGGCCAAACAGTTCTGAAGCAACTTGGCACCGGGCTGCAAGCCGCTCTGGGACTGGCCTGCAGGCAAGGCTGCGGACCAGTCCCAGAGCGGTCTGCAGAGCATCGTTGTCACGGCACATGCAGCCACCGCAGCAACCGACCTTGCCCGACCGCAAGCTCGGCTATAATCGCGCAATCGATCCAGCCAGCGCTGCCCGCCGCTCCCCGTCTCATGTCCATTGCCGCATCCAGTTTCGTTGCCACCGGCCTGGCCAGTGGCCCGCGTGCCAGCGCCGAATTGGCGCGTGACGCGGTTCGGCAAGCGCTGGCGGGCCTGGACGGACAAACTGCCAATGGCGTGCTGCTGTTCCTCAGCGCCGATTTCGCTCAGGATCCGCAGCCGGCGCTGCTGGCAGCGGCACGTACGGCAGGCTGCATCCAGGTTGCCGGCTGTTCAGCCATCGGCATTCTGAATCAGGACGACTGGGTGCTCGACGTACCTGCCGCCGCGGCGCTGGCATTTACCGCACCGCTGACCCTGGCACCGGCGCACCGCGATGGCCAGATTACGCCTTCGCTCTGCCTGGCGGCGCCGAATGCCATCAACACCAACTGGCTGCATGCCGCTGGCCAGCGTTACGGTGGTGTTGCCGGCGATATCACCGGCCGCGGGCAATACAAGGTCTGGAGCCACGGCAAGGTACGCGGCGAAGGACGCACCGAACTGCAATTCAACGGCTGCAATAGCCGACTGCTGGTGGCTCACGGGCTGCGACCGCTGAGCGCACCGTTAACCGTCGATAAAGCCGTCGGACTGGATCTGCACCGTCTTGCCGGGCAGCCGGCGGCGATCACGCTGGCGGCGGCACTGGCCGCTTGCGACGCTGGTGCCGACTTGGCGGATGTGCGGCTGTGCGTGCTCTGCAGCAGTGCAGACACATTCAGCGACAGCGATTGCTATCCACTGCCGCTGATCGCGCACAACCGGCTCAGCCACACGGTAACCGTGGCGCAACGGCTGCAGGCGGGGCAACGGGTATTCTGGGCGCAACGCGACGCCGGCTACGCGGCCACGCAATTGAGCAACCAGCTGGATGCCTATCGCCAGCAACATGGCCGGCCGGACTTTGCGCTGCTGTTTTCCTGCGGCAGCCGTGGGCCGCATTTATACGATGGCCAGGACCGGGATTGGTGCGCCGTACGGCAGACCTTTCCCGCCATGCCATTGCTGGGAATTTACGGCAATGGCCAGTTCGCCCCGCTGGCGGACGGCAATCGCCTGCTGGACGGCTCGGCCGTGCTGGCACTCTTTCATGGAGCCGAACATGTTTAACCCTTCGCGTGAAGAAGCGCGCCGCTTCTATTTCGACACCTGGGCCAAATACCGCGCCGGCCAGCCGCTCACCGATCTGGAGAAAATCGCACTGGGCGTGATGCTGGAGCACCCGGAGTATCACGGCCTGCTGGACAGGCCCGACAGCTATGTCGATCGCGACTACCTGCCGGAAAACGGCCAGACCAACCCGTTCCTGCATATGAGCATGCACCTGGCGATCCAGGAGCAGCTGTCAATCGACCAGCCGCATGGCATTCGCGCACAGTACGCGCTGTTGTGCCAAAGCCAGGGTGCGGAGCACGAAGCGCAGCACGAGATGATGGACTGCCTGGGAGAAATGATCTGGCATGCGCAACGTCATCAGACCGGACCCGATCCGGATATCTACTTCGCCTGCCTGCGGCGCAAGAGCGGCCAGCCACAACGCGGCTGAACGGCAGACAGATCGCGCAATGGCAAGCGCCAGACACAAAAGAAAACGCCGTGGATAACCACGGCGTTTTTGTTGCCTTCTCTATTTCTCTCTCGTTTATGTATTTGCTGTGCGCCTTGGATATTTTTTGCGGTAATACGTTGTTTTTGTTATTGGCTTTGCTGCTGGCGCTTTTGTTTAGTTGTTGAGTAGAGTCTAAGCTCTATGAATGACGAATGCAAGAAAAATTTACATTTGCACATGAACTTTTCTTGCCAATTGACTACAAACACCGCCTGTCGCGGCACACGGGGCAACGACAGGCAATTCGGCGTGCTGCGAACTTGCCTGGAGCGATGCAATTGTGAAACGATGCAGGCCATTCCATCCAGTCGCGATCCGCTCATGAATAATGCCAACTGGTTACAACGCAGCCTGGCTTCGGTCTGGCATCCCTGCACGCAGATGAAGCGCCACGAGCAGTTGCCGCTGCTCCCGATCGCCCGCGGTGAAGGCGCATGGCTGTATGACTTCGACGGCAAGCGCTATCTGGATGCAGTCAGCAGTTGGTGGGTCAATCTGTTCGGCCACGCCAATCCACGCATCAATGCCGCACTGAAACAACAACTGGATCGGCTGGAACATGTGATGCTGGCCGGTTTCACCCATCAACCGGTGGTAGAGCTATCGGAACGACTGGCGGCACTGACCGGGCTGGGACACGCGTTTTATGGCTCGGACGGCGCGTCGGCCACCGAGATTGCGCTGAAAATGAGCTTTCATTACTGGCGCAACTGCGGCCAGGCGCAGAAAACAGGCTTTGTCAGCCTCAGCAACGGCTATCACGGCGAAACGCTTGGCGCGCTGGGCGTGACCGATATGGCCTTGTTCCGGGATGTCTACGCGCCGCTATTGCGCCCCGGTCTGCAACTACCCTGCCCCGACACGCGACTGGCGGCACCGGGGGAGTCGGCGCATGCCTTTGCCTTGCGCTGCGCTGCGGCGGCGGAACAGCAACTGGCACAGGTGCATCTAACGACAGCGGCACTGATCGTCGAGCCGCTGGTTCAGGGCGCAACCGGAATGGCGATGTACCACCCGGTGTACCTGCAGCGCCTGCGCGAATTGTGTGACCGCTACCGGATTCATCTGATCGCCGACGAAATCGCCGTCGGCTTTGGCCGCACCGGCACGCTGTTTGCCTGTGAGCAGGCAGGCATCCGGCCGGATCTGCTGTGCCTGTCGAAAGGCATTACCGGTGGCTATCTGCCGTTATCGGCAGTGTTGAGCCGCGACGAGATTTATGCCGCTTTCTACGACGACGAGGTGACGCGCGGCTTCCTGCATTCGCATTCCTATACCGGCAACGCGCTGGCGTGTCGTGCGGCACTGACGGTACTGGATATTTTTGTCGACGACAACGTACTGGAACGCAACCGCCAGCGCGCAGCACAGCTGACGGCACTGCTGCAGCCTCTGGCCGGGCACAGCAGAGTGCGCAACTTCCGCAATACCGGCATGATCTGGGCATTCGAAGTGGCCGACGCGCCACACGATTTCGCCAGCCGGGCGTTCCATCAGGCGCTGGATCGTGGGGTATTGCTGCGTCCTATCGGCAACACCGTCTATTTCATGCCGCCATATGTCATCGATGCCGAGCAAATGCAGTTGCTTGCCGATTGCGCGCTGGCAATCGTCAATGCTCCTGCCTGATGGGCATCAGACTGGCCAGCGACTGTTGCAGCGCCGCATCGATGGTGTGTAGCGGCACTTGCAGCCGGTTGGCCAGCAATTGTTCCTGCGGATGCATTTTCTCCGGCTTCAGCGGCCGCAACACCAGCAAGTGATACAACTCGGATAATGGAATCTGCTCCGGCGATTTACGCAGCAGCCATTCGCCATCCACGGTACGTTCGACCAATTTGGCACGGTGCAAGGTCTGCAGCAGGCTGGTCAACTGATCCAACCCGCAGTGCATGTTGCGCTGCAACTGCAGCACATCCTCTACCTCACCGCGCTGCTGCGCTTCGGCCAGCAACAACAACAGCCGCACCGCGCTGAAGAAATCGCGCCCGGCAACCTGGCGCCGGCGCCAGGCACCGTGATTCCAGTACGACAGCGTGGCAGTCAGAACAGCACCGAACAGAATGGTCGACCAGACCACATACACCCACAGCAGAAAAATCGGAATGCTGGCAAATGCGCCGTAGACCATCTTGTATGAGCCAAACGCCTTGATATACATGGCGAAGCCCTTTTTCACCAGCTCGAACAACACTGCAGCAATGGCGCCGCCGACCAGAGCATGACGCCACGGCACATTGCAGTTCGGCACCGCATAATACAGCAGTGAAAACGCCAGCACCGACAAGAGCCAAGGCACGCTGTCGAGCAACTGGCGCCCGATAAACGGCAGGTAATGCACATAATCCGCCGACTCGGCCAGAAACCATGAGGTCAACGACAGGCTGCCGCCCAGCAGAAACGGGCCGAGCGTCATCGCCGCCCAGTACATGACAACACGCCGGAACAGCGGCCGTGGCTCTTTGACACGCCAGATTTCGTTGAACGCACGCTCAATCGTCAGAATCATCAGCAATGCGGTGACCAGCAACGAGGCGATGCCCATTGCCGTAAGACGCGAGGCATTTTCGGAAAACTGCCTCATGTAAACGGTAATGATCTTGCCAGCGAAACTGGGCACCAGATTGGTCAGCAGGAAAATCTTGAATTGGTTGCTGAGATCATTGAATACCGGGAACGCCGCAATGATCATCAGCATGATGGTAAGAAACGGCACCAGTGCCAGCAAGGTGGTAAACGTCAGGCTGCCCGCCGTCTGCAGGCATTGATCCTGCTGGTAACGACCGAGCACAAAACCGACGAAACTGGTGAAATGGCCAAACGGGTGACGTCTGGCCTTGTCGATCAGGGAAGCAAACATGACAGCGCAGAATTGGGAGGGTCGCTTATAATAGCGCACCCCGAACGGAACGGAATCCAGGCAGCACAAATGCGAGACATTCTGGTGCTTTATTACTCTCACCATGGGGCGGTCAAACAGCTGGCGCATCAGATTGCACGCGGCATCGAGAGCGTCGCCGGCTGCCAGGCACGTATCCGCACCGTACCGCGCGTATCGACCGTATGCGAGGCCAGCGAACCGGACATTCCAAGCAACGGGCCGCCTTATGTCGAAAAGCAGGACCTGACCGAATGCATCGGCATTGCCCTGGGCAGCCCGACCCGCTTTGGCAATATGGCGGCGGCAATGAAATATTTCTGGGACGGCACCGCCAGCGAGTGGTTGCGCGGTGAGCTGGTCGGCAAGCCGGCATGTGTATTTACCAGCACCGGCAGCATGCACGGAGGCAACGAAACCACGTTGCTGACGATGATGTTGCCGCTGTTGCACCACGGCATGCTGGTGCTTGGCATTCCGTTCACCGAAGCTGCACTGAACATTACCGAATCGGGCGGCACGCCTTATGGCGCAAGTCATGTCGCCGGCAGCAGAGGCGACCGGCCGCTGACCGAGCACGAAAAGCAGCTAGCCGTAGCTGCAGGCAAACGCCTGGCGGAAACCGCGCTGAAGCTCGCCGCCAGCTGAAGCGCGCTTACAAGACAACAGGGTTCTGTTGACGCTAGTCAACAGAACCTGGATTCAGGAATCGGAACCGGTTTGACAAAACTACTTTATCTCGGCGCAGTCACGAGCCTGATTGCATTGATCATGCTCTGCCTGGCATGGGAACTGACGCTGGCACCATTACGCCCGGGTGGTTCGTGGCTGGTGCTCAAGGCGATTTTATTGCTGCTGCCGCTATTCGGTATCCTGCGCGGCAGGCGTTATACCTACCAGTGGTCGTGCATGTTCATTCTGCTCTATTTCACCGAAGGAATCATGCGCGCCTGGAGCGAACGCGGCCCGAGCCAAGGCTTGGCAATGATCGAAATCGTGCTGAGCAGCGTCTTTTTCTGCTGCACGATTTTCTACGCCAAGCAGACCCGCCCGGGCCGCATAGAATAAAAGGGGCTTACGCCCCTTTCTTTGAACCTCACCGATCGCAATCGATATCCTCAATGCGGCATCTGGTCTGACACGCGCTGTTCCAGCACCGTCCACAGCAATCCGGCATCGATATTCGAATGCATTACCGCTTCGCCAATCCGTTTAAGCAAGACGAAACGGATTGTGCCGGCCTCGACCTTCTTGTCGCTCGACATCAATTCCAGATAGCGCTCTGCCCCCAGTCGCGCACCCATTACCGGCAAACGTGCCGCTGCCAGCAGCGCCAGCGTGCGCTGCAATTCAGCTTCAGGCAGCCAGCCCATGCGGCAGGACAAATCCGCGGCCATCGCCATTCCGGCGCCGACCGCCTCGCCGTGCAACCATACGCCATAGCCCATGCCCGCCTCAATCGCGTGGCCGAACGTATGCCCCAGATTCAACAGCGCGCGGACGCCGGACTCTTTTTCATCGGCCGCGACTATCTTTGCCTTGTTCCA
>CALMFQ010000527.1 GCA_937863215.1 uncultured Pseudomonadota bacterium | reverse complement strand
TGCAGCCCTATCTGTCGGCGACGGCGCAGGTGGTTATCAGTATTCCCAACGTGCGCAATCTGAAGTTGATGGAGGATTTGGCCGCCGGCTTCTGGCGTTACGATGCCGCAGGGCTGCTGGATATTACGCACATCCGCTTCTTCACCTTGAAGGAGTTTCGTCGTTTCCTGCATGAGACGGGGTTCCACGTCAATTTCATGCGTTATGGAATCGATCAACGCCTGGCTGCATTTTTCCAAGCCAATAAGGACAATGAAAAACTAAATGTAGAGCTGGGACGGATGACCCTTGCCAATGTCAGCAAGGAGGAGTTATCCGAGTTGTGTTCGCTGCAGTTTTATATCAATGCCGGTGTGGGGGCGTTGAACGACGATATTCGTCCGTATCACGCCAGCAACCCTTACGCCGAATATTTGCAACGTTGTCGGCTGACCGAGGCGGAAGCCAGGCAATTCGATGGTTTGCTGGAGCAGTGGCAAGGGCCGCCCAAGGTGGCAGTCGCAGTATATCTGCCGTCTGCAGCGGACGACAGGCTGACTGCAACGATAAAAAACCTTTCCTCACAGTTGTATCGGGATATTTCCATCTGGGTGCTATCGCCGCTGCCATTGCCGCAAGGCGTGCCGGTAAGCGAGCGCTTCCGCTGGCTGACCTTGCACGGCTCGCTTGCTACCGGCTTGCCAACGATTGCAGCGCAAGAGGACGCTGAGTGGCTTGCCTGGCTCAACGCCGGTGACCAGCTGGAGCCGCAGGCACTGTTGCGGATTGTTGAGGCTGCACGGCGCCACGCCGAATGGCATTTCATTTATACCGACGAGGATTTGATGCTGGCCGAAGGTGAGTTCGGCCAACCGGTTTTCAAACCGGATTTTGATCCGAATTACTTGCTGTCGATGCCCTATATCGGTGGCTTGGGGTTGATCCGGCGCGATAGTCTGCTCGCATTGGATGGCATTGCCGAGGAAATCGCCGGTGCCGAGCAGATCGATCTGGCGCTGCGTTGCTGGCAACGCTGGGGCGAGGGCGCGGTCGGACATGTGCCGTCTGTTCTCTATCACCGGCATTCGAATGCGGATATCCCGGTGGCGCAACAAGTTACGGCGGCACAGCTTGCCTGTGTTCACGCTCTGCAGCGTGGCGCGATTCCGGCTGAGTTGGATGCCGGATGGGCTCCGGGTAGTTTTCGTTGGCGCTGGCAGGGGCCAAAAGCCGGGATGGTCTCGCTGTTGATTGCCGTACGCGATGATTTACCGCGGCTGCAGCGTTGTATCGAAGGGCTGTTTCAACATACGCATTACCCCGAGTTTGAAATATTGCTGCTCGACAACTGTA
>CALMFQ010000526.1 GCA_937863215.1 uncultured Pseudomonadota bacterium | reverse complement strand
AAGGCGTGCTGGAACGGCTCGGCACCAAACAGGTTGATTTGGCTAGAGCGCTGGGCGTCAGCCCAGCAACTGTCGCGCAACTGATCAACCACGGGCAGTGGCCGAAACGTTTCAGCCCGAACGATCTGAAATCCGATATTTGCGCCTGGCTGGAAAAAGCCGGCGCCAGCGCGGCAGACATTGCCTGCGCATTTGAAGAGGTGGAGCCGCCGCACGGCAATGCGGCAGCTCCGGCCATCAGCCCCAAATCAGCAGACCCCGAACCGATGGAGGAAACGATGTTACTACGCAGACAGATCCTGTCGCCACAGGCAAAACGCCACTTTGGCCTGTTTCGCGATCCATTCGACAACGACGTGCAGGATGCCGAAGACGTGTTTGTCACGCCCGACATCCGTTATGTGCGCGAAGCCATGTACCAGGTGGCCAAGAATGGTGGCTTCATGGCCATCGTCGGTGAATCCGGCGCCGGCAAGAGCACGCTGCGCCGCGATCTGGCCGATCGCATCCTGCGCGAGAGCCAGCCGATCACACTGATCGAGCCGTTTGTGCTGGGCATGGAGGACAACGATCAGAAAGGCAAAACGCTGAAGGCGGCACATATCGCTGAGGCCATCATCGCAGCGCTGTCGCCGCTGGAAAACCCGAAACGCAGCGCCGAGGCACGCTTCCGCCAGCTGCACAAGGCATTGAAGGAATCGCGTCGGGCTGGGGTCAGCCATTGTCTGGTGATTGAAGAAGCTCATGGCCTGTCGATCCCGACGCTGAAGCATCTGAAACGCTTTTTCGAGCTGGAAGACGGTTTCAGAAAGCTGCTGTCGATCATCCTGATCGGCCAGCCGGAGTTGAAGCTGAAACTCAGCGAGCAAGCCCACGAGGTGCGCGAGGTGGTGCAGCGTTGCGAGATCGTCGAGCTGGCGCCGCTGGATAAAAGCCTGCCGGATTATCTGAAATTCAAATTTGACCGCATCGGCAAGCCGTTGCCGGAGCTGATCGACGATGCCGGTATCGATGCCATTGCGACCAAATTGACGGTGCTGGCCAACAACCGCCGCGACAGCATTTCGCTGCTGTATCCGCTGGCGGTCAACAATCTGCTGACCGCGACAATGAACTTTGCGGCAACGCTGGGCGCGCCGAAGATCAGCGCCGACCTGGTGCGGGAGGTGTGACATGGCCAACCCGATTGCCATGCGCCACACAACGGCGCTGAAAACCGCCAACCAGATCGTGATCGAACGCCTGGAGCAGGCGCTGGCCGCCGCGCGCGAACTGGACAAACAGGGCTATGCGCTGGTGCCGGGCGGCGTAGACGTCAACGCTGTGCGCCCGACGCTGGAAGTGCAGCCGGACGGCCACTGCCGCCAGCTGATCGAACAGCGCCGCGCTGTGTACTTTCATTGCGGCATTAGCCCGGTAGCTGGCCGCTTCCGCGCCGGCCAGTTTCCGCTGGGCGACTGCCGCGTGGTGTGGCTGGAAAAGGGGCATTGATATGGCATCCCCCTCCAAACAATGCATGTTCGTGCTGGGGCCTCATTCGCTGCCGGCTTACATGATCGACCGGCGCGAAACCAAGGAACTGCAGGCGCAATGGCAAGCGGCGGAAGCGCTGGAGCGCTGTATGTGGGCGTGGGCGAAGCCCTTGCCGGCGCCAGCGGTGGTGGAACGCACATGCTCGAACTGACCTGCCCGGTGTGCGGTGTGGCCAGTCCGCTGGAAGGCTTCATCCAGGTGGAAGACCAGGGCCGTGCGGTGATGATTGCCCTGGGCCTGCCGGCCAGCCTGCGCGATGTATTCGTCCGCTACATGCGGCTGTTCAATCCACCTAGCCGCAAAGGGACGATCAGCAAAACGCTGCGCCTGTTGACCGAACTGGAGCAGCCGATCCGCGATAACCGGGTCAGCCGCCGTGGCAATGACTACGTGGCGCCGGTCGAATTGTGGCGCGAAGCGATGGAAGACATTGTCGAGCGTGCCCGCCAACCTGGATCAACGTTGACTCTGCCGCTGAAAAGCCACGGCTATTTGTTTGAGGTGGTGGCGGGCAAGTGTGAGCAGGCGGCAGCCAAGGCGGAAAAACGTAGCGAGGGTGGTCGGCGTTATGGCGATTTTTACCAGGCACCGCAGGCGGCCAGCCCGATACCGCCCAGCCCTGGACCACCGCAGCCGCAGGCTAAACACGAGAAGAAAACCATGCCGGATGCTGTTCGGCAGCAACTTAACCAGATCAAGAAAGGAATTCCATGAACAATCCGACTCCAGAGGGTTACAAGGCCGACACCAAGGGTCGACTGGTGCCGCTGTCGGCGATCAAGCCGATCGACCAGGCGCGCGACGAACTGGTAGCTGAAATTGTGCAGAAGGCACAGCAACTGAATCAGCAGATGGCCGCCACCAAAGCCGACCTGATCAGCGACATCGATGCCTTCGTCGATCTATCTGCCGAACGCTATGGCGCCAAGCTGGGCGGCACCAAAGGCAATATCAGCCTGGTGTCGTTTGATGGTCAATACAAGGTGCAACTGGCAGTACAGGAAACCCTGGCCTTCGACGAAGGCCTGCAGGCCGCCAAGGCGCTGATCGATGAGTGCGTGCATGAATGGACGCAGGGCTCGCGCAATGAAATCAAGACGCTGATCAACGATGCATTCCAGGTCGACAAGGAAGGTAACATCAGCGCCGGCCGCGTGCTGGGCCTGCGCCGTTACAACTTCGACGATGAAAAATGGCAGCGCGCCATGACGGCGCTTGCGGAATCGGTGCGGGTGCAGAACTCGACCCGCTATCTGCGGGTGTATCGGCGTGTCGGGCAGACGAATAAATATGAAGCCATCGTGCTGGATATGGCGGGTGTGTGATGCAAACATCCGCCACCATCACCTTGACCGATTCGCCGGCCGGCACCGTCAGCGGGCTGCTGACCTTCGAGCCGCATGAGCCAGGCGCACTGCTGACGCCGGCACAACTGATTGCCAACTGCATTTTCCCGCTGAGCAACGAGCCGAACCTGTTGGGCTATATTGCCCGGTTGCAACAGGAAAACCACGAGTTGAAAGAGCGCCTGAACGGGCGCGAGTTTGACCATTAACCCACCAACCCTGAAAAGGAAAAAACCATGAATAAAGCAGAACTGATCAAACACCTGGCAGCCCACGCTGAGGTCACCAACAAGCAAGCCGAGGCCGTGCTGAACGCATTGACCACGACCGTGCTCGACACTGTGCGTACTGGCAACGAGCTGGCTATTACCGATCTGGGCAAGTTCAGCAGCACCGAGCGCGCCGCCAAAAACGGCCGCAACCCGCAGACTGGTGAAGCAATCAAGATTGCTGCGAAGCGCGTGCCCAAGTTCACGCCGGCCAAGGCGTTGAAGGACGCGGCCGAGGCGTAAAACCCTGCGTACAGCCTGTTACCACAGGCTGTGCGAAGTGCTTTATGGAGAGTGTTATGCCCAGTTCCGCCGATCTCGCCAAAATCCATATCGCCAAAAAACAGTTGGCGATGGATGACGACGCCTATCGCGCCATGCTCAAGAACATTGGTGGCGTGGAGTCTGCCAAGGACTTGTCGCAGAGTGCGGTCGGCCGTGTGCTGGCGCACCTGAAACGCTGTGGTTTCAAAGCCGTTGCCAAGAAAAGCGATCGCAAACAAGCTGACGACGCTCAATCACGAAAAATCCGTGCCCTGTGGTTGCAGC
>CALMFQ010000525.1 GCA_937863215.1 uncultured Pseudomonadota bacterium | reverse complement strand
CAGCATCAACAGCAAGGCGGCGAAAAATGGCAGGGACAACAGCAACAACAGGAGCAAGACGGGATTCCGGCGCGGGTGAAGGGCTTATTCTAGCTTGGATGGCGGCGGTAATCGCAACAGCTGGCGCACGTTGGCGCTGGTGGCCGCCGCCACTTCGGCCAGCGGCATCTGCCGCAACTCGGCCAGCACGGCGGCGATGTTCGCCACTTCGGCCGGCGTATTGCGTTGCTGGTAAATCCAGCTGGGGGCGATATCCGGTGCGTCGGTTTCCAGCACCATGGCCTGCAGCGGCAAATCGCGCGCCAGCTGGCGGATACGCAGCGCACGGTCGAACGTCATCGCGCCGCCGAAGCCGAGCTTGAAACCGAGGCGGATGAATTCGTCCGCCTGCTGGCGGCTGCCGTTGAACGCATGGGCAATGCCGCCGCGCACGCGAATGCGCCGCAGATGCTTGAGGATCGGATCCTGCGCGCGGCGGATATGCAGCAGCACCGGCAGATCGAATTCGGCGGCGATTTTCAATTGTTCGGCAAACAGCCACTCCTGCCGCGCCATGTCCAGCCCCGGCACGAAACCGTCGAGGCCGATCTCGCCCACTGCCACCGCCCCGCCCTGCTGCAATTCCTTGCGCAGCGCTTGCAGATGTTGCGGCAGATGGGTGTCGATATAGATCGGATGCAGGCCGAATGCGCAGACGCAGCCGGGATAGCGACCGGCCATTGTGCGGGTGGCGGCGAAGTTGCTGACAGCTATCGCCGGCACGACGATGGTATTGACGCCGGCAATGCGCGCCAGGCGTACCACCGCATCCCGATCCGGCTCGAATTCGGGCGCGTCGAGGTGGCAGTGGCTGTCGATCAGGTCAGTCGTAGCGGCCATTTGCGCTCTTGCTCGTTAGAGTTCGGAACCCAATCCGGAGCATGCACTCTAAATATGCTTGACGTGCTCGCGCTCCGTTCGTAAGATTATGCCACTCGCATTGAACGCGAAGCACCTCAGAGTCCATCCCGCTAGCACTGACGCGTGTTGCAGAGTATTCGGCAGTCCCCGGCCCTAGCAGGATTGGCTCTAAATCATCATAAGTTAGTTTAATACGACGGAGAAAATAGCATGAACGTTAAAACCCTGATCAAAGGTGCTGTCAGCGCCCTGATTCTGGCTGGTGTAAGCACTCTGGCAATGGCTGCCAGCGATTCGCCGGTTGGCAAATGGAAAACCATCGATGACAAAACCGGCCAGCCTAAAGGCGTGGTTGAAATCACCGAAGCCAACGGTGTACTGACCGGCAAGATCGTTGGTCGCTTCCCGAAACCGGGCGATCCGGCAAATCCGGTTTGCGACAAGTGCGAAGGCGCTAAAAAAGGTCAGCCGATCGTTGGTCTGGTATTCCTGGAAGGCCTGAAAAAAGCCGGCGACGAATACGAAGGCGGCAAGATCCTGGATCCGGAAACCGGCACCGTATACAGCTCCAAAGCCAAGCTGATCGATGGCGGCAAGAAAATGGAAGTTCGCGGTTTCGTTGGCGTTTCGCTGATCGGCCGCAGCCAGACCTGGGTACGCGAAGAGTAATTTCGCAGCCGCAAATGGCGCAAAGAATATAAAAATCTAAAATATAAAGCAGTAGCTTTTGGGGAAAAGCCGGCGTGCATGCGCCGGCTTTTGCTTTGTGCGTTGCCGCTGGATGATTTGCTTCAATCGGCACGCGCTCCGGCTGCGCTGCCGGCTACCTTGTCGGCAACTGCCGGCATGCTGCTTTTCGCGCTGCGCCAGTCGGCCGGCGTGCAGCGCTTCCAGTCCACCCCCTGCATGTAGAACAACGATGCCCGCTCTTTCGCCAGCTGCGTGAACGATGGCTGCTGGATTTCCTGCACCCGCGACCGGGTGACGAAAAATTCCACCGAATAGCGCGGATAAGCCATCACCAGGCTCTCGGCATCGACAAATGTCACCGACTCCGGATTCAGCACCTTGGCCAGATCGGCCTCTGCCGTGCCGGGGCGCACCTCGCCCAGCGCCTTGAGCAACTCCTTGTCGCGCTCGTGATCGCGATAGTCGCCATGCGCCTTGTACAGCGTCTTCACCAGCTCGACCGGATTGGCGCCGGCGCCGGCCAATGCCTTGGCCTGCACCAGCAGCGGATTCTCCACCACCGACTTGATACTCTGCACCGTCGATTTGCCGCTGAAACTGAGCGTCACGCTGTCGGCCGGCCTGATCGCCGCCTGCAGCGAGGCGATCCACGCCGCTCCGTCCCTGGCCCAGTGCTTCTGCGTTGCAGTGACAAAGCCGCGGCAGGAATAAAACAATTGCGTATCGTCGCGCCCCAGCGTGCCGGCCAGCTTGTCGTCGATGAACAGCACGCCACCGATGTCGCCGTCGGTCAGGCCGGCGTAGGACACGCTGCGCCCCCGCTCATCCTGCAATGCGAAACGCTCCAGCGCCGCCTCCGGCGGAATCGCGCGCAGCGTGTCGCGCGCCGTGCTGCCGGCATCGATCTTCAGCTCGCCGGCGCCGGTAATCCGATCCGGCAACGGCACCACGCTCGCCTTGCCGGCCTGCGCAGCACAAGGCAGACATTGCAGCGCCGCGCCAATCAGCCCGGCCCTCCATTTCACGCACTTCATCGATGATTCTCCTTTCACGGCCGGCAATATCCCGATAGCCGGCGCTGACGCCGTCGTCCACTCACGAACGCCAGGGCAAACGACATCAGTGCTGCAACCAGCGGATTTCGCGCGCAGTCTGCGCCCCGACCATCGCCTCGTTGAGGCTGGGCGGCATCTGTAACTTCCCGCCTGCCAGCGGAATCCGGCCGGCCATGATTTCCGCCTGCAGTTGCGGCAGCCGCGGTTCGCGCAGCGGTTCGGCGTAGCCATCCGGATAGAGCGGCGCACCGCTGGCCGGATCGTATTTGTCGCTCGCGCCAACGGTGTGCAGCAATTCGTGCGTCAATACCACCTGATTGCGCCCGGCAAAGGCCTTGTCGGCGTACAGATTGGCGACGCCGATCAGCCCTTGTTCCAGCCCCAGCGAATGCGCCACCTGCGGCGTCAATTGCGGATCGTGATACAGGGCAAACAGTCTGACATCCGGCCGCGCCCCGGCATAGCGGTCGTGGCGCCAGCTCCAGTAGCGCAGCTGCAGGCTCCACCAGCCAATCTGCAGCGGATTGCCATTCTGCGGCGGCACCGGCGGCAGGCTGTTGACCTGCGGCCCGAGACGAACCTGCACCGGCAGGCTGTTATCGATACCGAAACGTTGCGCCTCGTTATGCAGAAAATTCTCGATCGATTGCCAATGCTCGTCATTCAGCGTTGCGATATATGCCGTGCTGGCGGCGCTGGCATCGGCATTGATCGGATAGATCACCACCCGCAGCGGCTGCTGCCAGCTGGTCGAGCGCTTTTTGGTCAGCCACGCGCCCAGCGCGACATTGAGCAGAACGAACAGCAGAATACCGATGCGCAGTGCCTTGAACATGTAAACGGCCGCATATGGAAAACCGGCATTCTACGGCAAGGTACGGCGCAATCGATTGTCGCTTTTTTTCTGCAAATATCGTCCTACAATCCAACTGTTAGTAGAATTAACACTCAGGCCAGACTTTTTTACCCGTTTTTTGCCGCCGAGCCAATACA
>CALMFQ010000524.1 GCA_937863215.1 uncultured Pseudomonadota bacterium | reverse complement strand
GAGGCCAGAAATGGCGTCGCACTGATGCCTTGCGTGATTTTGGCGATATTGGGCCCAGCCACCGCCGCTACCACGCCGCCAGCAATCACCCAGGAAATCGCCCGGCTCTTGAAGTCGGTACTGGCAACATCGGCTGCGGCAAAACGGTAATACTGGGCAAATGCCTGGTAACTGCCAACCAGCATATTGGCAAACACAAATAGCCAGAAATTACCGAGCCAGATCGCGCCAGCAGCCGTCAATCCCGCCAGGACTCCGAGGGTCGTGCCAAGCAGAAACCCGGCCTGGCGACCAAAACGCTGCATCAGCATGGATGCCGGAATCATGGTGGCGGCGGCCGCCACCATCATCAAGGCAATGGGCAAGGTCGCGAGGCTTTTGTCCGGGGCGATCTGCAAGCCAACCAGGCCGGATAGGGTCATCACGATGACCGATGCGGTCTGAAATAGCGCCTGGCCACCGGCCAGCAACAGCACATTGCGCTTTTCTGCGGGAGTGGGTTTCATTTTGCGGCTTTCAGAATCAGAAAACGAATACTTGATCGGCCCACTCGGACCAATTGGCCAGCTCTTCCAGCGTACCGCGATGGGTTCCCGGCGCCAGTTCGGCAGCGGATATCCCACGGGCGTCCATGCAGGTACCGCACACGCCGACTCGGCTGGCGTCGCCGTGCGACACTTTACTCAGCATCAGTTGCAGGTTGTAAAAGCCTTCCGGCACTTTCTGGCCGTCTTTAGCGGTACCGGCGGCATCGCCCATCAGAAACACCCGCACTTCATTCTGTTCGCGTTTGGCCAAAGCGCCTGCCAGCCGCAAGCCGTTGTAGGTGCGCTCGTCACCATAGGGTGCGCCATTGAGGATAAACAGCACTTTCATGATAAAATTCTCCAATAAATATAACATTCCAACGATTATTGGAATGTATCATGCGGGTAGGTCAGTCCGTCAAGCAGATTGAGCCTGCCCCGGCCACTTTTTTCAGGTAATGCGGATGAGTACGAATCGTCAAATCAAGGATGCCCTGTTTGATCAGGTGGCCCGCATGGCCAAGGCGGTTGCCAGCCCCAAGCGACTGGAACTGATCGAACTGCTGTGTCAGGCGCCCAAATCGGTGGAAACGCTGGCGGCTGAAGCCGGCATCAGCGTCAAACTGGTCAGTGCCCATCTCAAGGAGTTGCGCATGGCACGGCTAGTAGAAACCGAGCGCCAGGGCAAACACATCATTTATCGCATTGCCAGCCCGGAAGTGCCGCGTTTCTGGATACTGCTACGCACGCTGGCCGAAGACCGTCTGTTTGAACTGCAGGATGCCGTGCGGCAACTCAGCGCAAGCAGTAACGAGTGGCACGGTGCCAACCGTGAGGAGCTATTGCGAAAAGCGCGTGAGGGTGAGGTGGTGGTCATCGACGTCCGCCCCGCCAACGAGTATGAACAGGCACATTTGCCGTTTGCGCGCTCACTGCCGTTGGCAGAACTACGCGCCCGGCTGGCTGAATTGCCAAAAGACAAGCCGATCGTGGCCTATTGTCGGGGGCCTTACTGCCTGATGTCGGTGGATGCGGTACGGCTGCTACAGGAACAGGGGTTTACGGCGTTACAGCTGCGCGAAGGAGTCAATGAATGGGCCGATTTACTCTTTTGAGCACATCCAGCCCCGGCGCCAATAGGTTCTGCTAAAATCAGCAGCGATGCGCAAACTTATCCTGATCCTTCTCCTGACCTTGCTTCCGTTGCAGTGGGCTTCCGCTGCGGTGGATTTGCTATGTTTTGAGGAGGCACATGGATCGGTGTTGCAGCATGCGGGTTCCCATGCGGACCATCACCAGCATGATACTGAAATCAAAAAGCCCAGCCAGGCGGAACAGATACAAGCCAAATATTCGGTTGACCATCACCATTTGATTCATCACGCCGACTGTCATGCCTTCATCAGCACGGTAGAACCGCTGAAATTTGAACCTGCGCGCATCTATTCCGCATTGCAGGCACCTTCTCTGCTGTCGTACATCGCTTCCGAACCGGAACGCCCCAAATGGCGTTGCGCTGCCTGATCACGGCGAGCGCCAAGCCCTTCTTCATTCTGCCGCCCGCTGGATTGTGCTTGTTCAATCTGGTTTGAATTCATCCGGATCATTCGTGCCTGCGTTTTACGCACGAATCGGCATGTTAGCGCATGCCCGCCGTCATCCGTGTACTTCAACTGAAGCCGACATTCATAATCCGCGTTAAGCCGCAAACAGCCTCAAATTATTAAGGGCCGTGTCTCGCCGAATTTTTCCGATTGATTCACCTGGAGAATTCGATGAGTCGTCTTCTATGGCCGTTTATTTATGCGGCTTCGATTGTTGCTGCACCGCCGCTGATTGCGGCTGAAATCCCATTTCCGGCCGCTGCGCCGGCCGCCGTACCCATTGCTGGGGGCCCGAATCTTTCCCTATCGGATGCGATTGCGCGCGCGTTGAACGCCAACCCTGAAATGCGCGTCAGCCAGGCGGAACTGGATGCTTCTCATGCCGCCCGCACTCAGGCCAATGCCTTACCCAATCCGGAGCTTTCGGTGTTGATGGAAGACCTGCGTGCCGGTAGGCGAACCACCACATGGCAATTGTCCGAGCGCCTGGAGCTGGGTGGCAAACGCCAAGCCCGTAACCAGCTCGCCGGTAGTGTCGTGGCTATCGCCCAAGCCGAGCAGGCAGCCAAACATCAGGCGCTGCGGGCGGCGGTGACTGAGGCTTTCTATCAGGCCCTGGCAGCGCAGGAGCGGATTAAATTGAGTCAGTCGGCGCTGAGTCTGGCACAGCGGGTACACGATGCCGCCATACGTCGCCTTGCCGCCGGCAAAGTCGCGCCGATTGAGGGCAGCAAAGCCCTGGTGGCGCAAGCCTCAGCACAATTGGAGTTTTCTCAGGCGCAGAGTGAGCTGCGAGTGGCGCGCGATCAACTCGCCGGCCTGCTGGGATTGCCCAAGGCGGATTTTGCGTCGCTCGACGGTTCGCTGCAGTCGCTCCCGGCGCCACTGAGCTGGGAGCAACTGGAAGCACGCCTGCAGGATGCTCCCGAGCTGCAACGGGCGGGACATGAATTGCAGCGACGCCAGGCCGACATTGCGCTGCAACGCAGCCTGCGCGTACCGGATATCACTGTCAGCGCCGGCGTGAAGCGTGACGAAGCGCTGGGCGAAAACATGGCGGTGGTCGGTGTTTCCCTGCCGATCCCCTTGTTCCAGCAAAACCAGGGCGGTTTGCTGGAGGCGGTACGCCGCGCCGACAAGGCCCAGGCTGAACAGCAAAGCACCTACCTGCGCCATCGCGGGCAGCTGCTGCAGACATTCGAGCGTTTCAACAACACCCGCGAAGAAGCCGAAAGCCTGCGTCTGCAGGTATTGCCGGCGGCCAGCAATGCCTACGAACTGGCCAGTAAGGGCTACGAGCTGGGCAAATTCAACATTCTCGACGTTCTGGATGCGCAGCGCAGCCTGTTTCAAATCCAGGCCAGCTATCTGCGCGTGATGCTGGACGTGCATCGCCATGCCGCGGAAATCGAGCGTCTCACAGGTGGCACGGCCAACGCCGCGACCCCATCAGTCAAACAGGAGTAAAGCATGCAAAAAAATAAACAGGCCCTGGCAATTGCCATTGTGATCGTCATCGCCATCGGGCTGGCGCTGGGCATTTTTTACTCGCGGCCAGCGGCCAGCACCGATGAGCATGGTCATGGGCAAGCACATCAAGATGAAGAACATCATGGCGCCGAGGCCAAACCGGCGCATGCCGAATCCGCCGGGCATGGCGACGAGGAACATCATGCCGAAGTGGAGCCGGTCAAGGGGCCACACGGTGGGCGCTGGTTTGCCGCAGGAGATTTTGGGCTGGAAGTCACCATTTTCGAGCAGGGTGTCGAGCCGCAGTTCCGTATTTACAGTTTCAACAAAAATAAACCGTTAGCCCCCGCTGCCAGCAAAGTCAGCTTGACGCTGACGCGCCTCGGTCGGGCGCCGCAGTCATTTAACCTGGTCGCGGAACAGGGATATCTGAAGAGCCAGCAAGTGGTGGAGGAACCGCATTCATTCGAGGTCGACATCATTGCCGAGTATCAGGGGCAACGGCATTCATTCCACTACTCCCAGGAAGAAGCACGGATACGCATCAGCGACGCGCAATTGCGTGAGAACGGCGTGACCGTGGCACAGGCTGGCCCGGCTGTGATTGCAGATCAATTGCAATTGGCCGGCGAGATCCATGTCGATGCCGACCGCACCGTGCAAGTCGTACCGCGCCTGGCGGCCAGTGTCGAACAGGTGCTGGTGAGCGCCGGTAGCCCGGTGCGCAAAGGTCAAGTGCTGGCGGTACTGTCGAGCCAGGCAGTGGCCGAATTGCGGGCCGAGGTGCTGGCCGCGCAAAAACGCCTGGAGCTGGCGCGCACGACCTATCAACGTGAAAAGCAGTTGTGGCAAGAAAAAATCACCGCCGAGCAGGATTATCTGCAGGCACGCAATGCCATGCAGGAAGCGGAGATCGTGCAGGAAACGGCAAAACAAAAACTGGCGGTACTGGGTGCGGGAGCCAGTGTCGGTAAACCACTGGCGCGCTATGAAATCCGGGCACCGATCGACGGCGTGGTGGCCGAAAAGTACATTGCCATCGGTGAGGCACTGAAGGAAGACGCGCCGATTTTCACCATCACCGATCTGAGCCGTGTCTGGGCCGAAGCCGTCGTTTCGGCCAAAGATCTGCCACGACTGCAAACCGGTCAGAAAGCCACGGTCAAAGCCAGTGCCTACGACGCCAGTGGCAGCGGGACGCTGACTTATGTCGGCGCGCTGATTGGCGAACAGAGTCGCACCGCCACCGCCAGAATCGTGCTCGACAATCACAAGGGGTTGTGGCGCCCGGGGCTACCGGTATCGATCGAACTGCTGACCGGCGAAACACGGGTGCCAGTGGCAGTATCCGCCGATGCGATCCAGAGTTTGCGCGACTGGTCGGTGGTGTTTGGCCGTTATGGCGACTATTTCGAAGCACGGCCGCTGGAACTGGGACGCAGCGATGGTCGCTTCGTCGAAGTCCGCAAAGGCCTGCTGGCGGGAGAACGTTACGCCGCCAGCAACAGCTTCCTCATCAAGGCAGACATCGGCAAAGCCGGTGCCAGCCATGACCACTGAGGCCTGGACATGATCCCATTTGCCGCTCCCATCCTGCTGCACCTCGCGTGTAGTCGACGCGGTTGCTTAATCGCCTAGGAAGATATTCATGTTCGAAAAAATCATTCGCTTTTCCATCGAGCAGCGCTGGCTGGTGTTGCTGCTGGTACTCGGCATGGCCGGTATCGGTATCTACAGCTATCAGAAGCTGCCCATCGATGCCGTGCCGGACATTACCAATGTGCAGGTGCAGATCAACACCGGTGTCCCCGGTTATTCGCCGCTGGAGGCAGAACAACGCATCACCTTTCCCATCGAAACGGCGATGGCCGGTTTGCCCAATCTGCTACAAACCCGTTCGCTCTCGCGTTACGGGTTATCGCAGGTAACGGTGATTTTCAAGGATGGCACTGACATCTATTTTGCCCGGCAACTGGTCAATGAACGCATCCAGGAAGCCAGGGGTAAATTGCCATCCGGTGTTGAGCCAAGCCTAGGGCCGATTTCCACCGGTCTGGGGGAAATCTATATGTGGACGGTGGAGGCTCGGCCGGATGCGCGCAAGGCTGACGGCACGCCTTAC
>CALMFQ010000523.1 GCA_937863215.1 uncultured Pseudomonadota bacterium | reverse complement strand
ATTCCGCACTCGAAGACGTATTGCAGAAGGGCGTGCCGCTTTACTTCCTCGCCGAATTCGAACTGGTCAAACCGCGCTGGTACTGGGCCTACCGCCAGATGGCGAGCTGGTTCGACAGCTCGGTGCGGCAGGAGTACCGGCTCAGCTACAACGCGCTGACGCGCAAATACCGGCTGGCGCGCGGCCAGCTGCAGCAGAATTTCTCCACGCTGGCACAGGCGCTGGCGGCGATGGGCACGATCCGCAACTGGTCGGTGCTGGAGGCCGGCCTGCTGACCAAGGGCCGCCAGTACGAAGGCCGGCTGCGGCTGCAGCTGAACGTGGCGCAATTGCCCAAACCGTTTCAGGTCAACGTGATCGGCTCCAGCGAATGGGATCTGGCTTCCGACTGGAAAACCGTCAGCGTCGTCGGCGCGGGCGCGGACTGATACATCGATGAAACTGCTGGCGATACTCGGCGTCAGCCTCGGCTCGGTGCTGCTGTTCCTGCTTGCCACTGCCAGCGGCAATGCCGATGCGCTGGCCAAACACTACTGGCTGCTGATCCTGCTCAACGGTTCGGTGGTCGCCTTGCTGCTCGGCATCATCGGCTGGCAGCTGCTGCGGCTGCGGCGACGGCTGCGCGCACGGGTGTTCGGTGCCAAGCTGGCGATGCGGCTGGTGCTGCTGTTCTCGCTGCTGACCATCCTGCCGGGCGCGCTGATCTACACCATCTCGGTGCAGTTTCTGACCAAGAGTATCGAAACCTGGTTCGACGTGCGCGTCGACAAGGCGCTCGACCAGGGGCTCAATCTGGGCCGGCTGGCGCTGCATAACGAATTGTCCGGGCTGGCACGCCGTGCCGGACAGGCCAGCCACCGTCTGGCAATGGCGAGCAACGCCCGGCTCGACGCCGAGTTGCGCCAGACGCGCATGGATCTGGATCTGGAAGAAGCGACCCTGTTCAGCCGCAGCGGCCGTACCCTGCTGCACGCCGGGCCGCTGATGCGCCCGGCATTGCTGCTGGATGCGTCGATCCAGCGCGAGCTGCTCGACCTGCGTCATTACAACGCGATCGAATCGCTGCCGCAGGGCGGGCTGGCGCTGCGCGTGGTGGCGGAAATGCCGCTCGGCGACGAGGTGTATTACCTGCAACTGGTGCAGCTGGTGCCGAAAACCCTGTCCGAAGACGCCGAGTCGGTGGAGCGGGTACGTGGCGAGTACCAGCGCCTGTCGCTGTCGCGCGGCGGCTTGAAAGTCATTTACGGACTGACGCTGACGCTGTCGCTGCTGTTGGCGGTGTTGACCGGCATTGCCGCTGCCTTCCTGTTCTCGGAGCGCTTGTCGGAGCCGCTCAAGGTGCTGGCTGCCGGCACGCGTGCGGTAGCGCAGGGCGATTTCAGCCAGCGCCAGCCGGTGATGAGCCGCGACGAGCTGGGCATGCTGACGCTGTCGTTCAACCAGATGACGCACCAGCTGGCGGAAACCTCCGCCACCATGGAGAAACAGAAAACCCAGCTCGAAGCCGCGCGCGCCTATCTGGAAGGCGTGCTGGTGACACTGACCTCGGGCGTGCTGGCGCTGGACGAAAAGCTGCGGCTGCGCGCCGTGAATCCGAGCGCCAGCGAGATTCTCGGCTTCGATTTCGACCGCCTGCGCCACGTGCGGCTGCTGGCGTGGAAAGACGAGTTCCCGCAATTGCAGGCGCTGGCCGAGGGCATCATGGACGAATTCGGCGATCCGCACGTCCAGCAATGGCAGGCGCAGCTGGAGGTGATCGGTGCTGCCGGCCCGCTGACGCTGCTGTTGCGCGGTGCGCGCTTGCAGACCGGCAGCGACAGCGGTTTCGTGGTGGTGTTCGACGATATTTCCGATCTGCTGCAGGCGCAGCGCGATGCGGCCTGGGGCGAGGTCGCCAAGCGCCTGGCGCACGAGATCAAGAACCCGCTGACGCCAATCCAGCTTTCGGCCGAGCGGCTGCAGCACCGGCTGACCGACAAGCTGGAAACCACCGATGCGGCAATGCTGACGCGTGCGACCAATACCATCGTCAATCAGGTGGCAGAGCTGAAAAAAATGGTCGATGCCTTCAAGGATTACGCGCGCTCGCCGAAGAGCGTGCTGCGTCCGCTCAATCTGAACGATCTGTTGCGTTGCATGCTGCCGCTGTACGAATCGAATCCGCAGGTAAACATCGATCTCGCCGCTGCGCCGTTGCCGGTGCTCGGCGACACCATGCTGCTGCGGCAGGTGGTGCACAATCTGCTGCAGAACGCACTGGACGCGGTGGGCAGCGACAGCCGGGCAGAAGTGCTGCTGCTCACCCGGCAGCACGGCAACAAGGCGCTGCTGGCAGTGCAGGACAGCGGGCCGGGTATTGCCGACGAGCTGCGCAAGCGCCTGTTCGAGCCGTATGTCACCACCAAGGCCAAAGGCACCGGGCTGGGGCTGGCGATCGTGAAAAAGATCGTTGAAGAGCATCACGGCGCAATCAGCATCCGCAACGTCGAGCCGCACGGGGCGCGGGTCGAGGTCGAGCTGCCATTATCTGCCACTGTTTCGGCCTCTGTGTAATACTGTCGGGCGTCGAAACGTCTTCGGCTCATTTCCTCAACCGAGAAAACTGCAATATGGCGGGCAACCAGATTCTGATCGTGGATGACGAAATCGGCATCCGTGAACTCCTCAACGAAATCCTGCAGGACGAAGGCTACAGCGTACGGCTGGCGGAAAACGCCGCCGAGGCACGGCGCCTGCGTGTGCAGCATCGCCCGGACCTGGTGCTGCTGGACATCTGGATGCCCGATACCGACGGCATCACCTTGCTCAAGGAATGGGCCAACAACGGCCAGCTGACCATGCCGGTGGTGATGATGTCCGGCCACGCCACCATCGACACCGCAGTCGAGGCCACGCGTATCGGTGCGGTGGATTTTCTGGAAAAGCCGATTGCGTTGCAGAAGCTGCTGGCGACGGTGCAAAAAGCGCTCAAGGCCGGCGTGGTGCAACTGCGGCCGGAGCTGAATCTGTCCAGTCTCGGGCGCGGTGCCGCGATTGTCGAGCTGAAAAAGCAGCTGGAGCGGGTGTTGCCGTTGAAAGCACCGGTGTTGCTGGTGGGCGAATCCGGCGCCGGATTCGAGGCGTGCGCACGGTTTTTCGTTGGTCCGGGGCAGCACTTCGTTGCGCCGGAAAGCCCGGAAAAGGCGCTCGACGCCCCGGCAGATCTGTTGCAGCAGGCCAGCAACGGCGTGCTGTTCCTGCGCGAAATCGGCAAGCTGCCGCCGCGGGCGCAACAGGGGCTGCTGCAGGTGCTGGGCAAGCTGGAAAAATTCAACATCCGCCTGATCGCCGCAATCGCACGCGCGCCGGCCGACATTTTCCAGGACAAGAATTACGATCAGGCGCTGTTTGCCGCACTATCCGGACTGCAGGTGATGTTGCCACCGCTGCGTGCGCATCGCGAGGATATTCCGGACCTGGCCAACCAGCTGCTGGCGCGGCAGATCGAAGAAAAGCGCACCAACCCGGTCAAGTTCGACATCGCTGCGCTGAATGCGCTGCGCAACCACGACTGGCCGGGCAATCTGGACCAGCTGCAGAACATCGTTGCCAGCCTGGCGCTGACCGCCGGCAGCGAAGACATCAGCGCGCACGATGTCAACCGGCTGCTGGCGCCGTACGTGGTGCGCCAGACCATCGGTGCCGCCGATGCGCTGGATCTGCCGCTGCGCGAAGCGCGCGACATTTTCGAGCGGCATTATTTCGAGCATCACATCAAGCTGGAAAACGGCAATATGAGTCGCGTGGCCGAGAAAGTCGGGCTGGAGCGCACCCATCTGTATCGCAAGCTGAAACAGCTCGGCATCCGCTTCTCGCGCCGCCAGCTGGAGGAATAGCACCGCCGCGCTTGCCGGGCGGGCGGCGCGCTGACTATGCTTACGGTTGTTGCCGCTTCTCATTTGCGCCGCCTGCAACGGTGTGTCGGCGCAGTCTCTCCTTCCTCATGGAGGTGCCGCATGTTCGTATCCCAATCCGATCCCGCCTGCCTGATCGCCGGTGAGGACAACTGCAACCGTTATCAGGATCTGCAAGCCAAGCTGGGGCAGACCTTCGATCCGTACGGCATTACCACCACGCTGCTGCGGGCGCAGCAGGCGTGGCGCGAGCATCCGCGCGAAGCCATGACGGCCGCGCGGCACCTGTCGCGCGAATGGCTGGCGCTGGTGCAGCATTCGTGGAAGCGCGCGCTGGGGCTGCCGAGCGAGGACGTGGTGCCGACGCTCGCGCACACGAAGAAGGGGGTGAGGCCGG
>CALMFQ010000522.1 GCA_937863215.1 uncultured Pseudomonadota bacterium | reverse complement strand
TCCGTTCTGCACCGACGTATTCACCAATTTCGTCATCCTGGGACTGCCGATGGATATTCCGAAGATGGACGAACTTCGCGATCTGTACGGATTCTCCACCGAGATGATGAGCATTGAATTCCAGCGCAAAATACGCACGGAGGCCGCGGAAATGCTACGCGCCGAATTGTGCTCGTTGGACAGCGTGCGTGGCGACTGGACTGCGACCGAGATCGAGCAGGCCGAGACGGCAGGCGACCATCAAGAGGCGCATCGCATATTGGGGCGGATGGTGGCGGAGAATCATCCGCAGCGCGCCAGGTGCGAATTACTGCTGGCGCATTTTCTGGAGGCGCGAGGATTCAACATCCGGTCCAAACCAATGATGACCAGGTGGCTGTTCGACGTCAAGCGGTACACCCCGGTCAAATCTACTGGCAAGCCGTCGATGTCGTGGGAGAAAATTCTGACATATCCGCCAGACCGGCAGAAGGAATATTCTCCGGCGGCCGACCGGCAGACCATTCAGATTCTGTCGGAGCAATACGATGACGAACTGCTCCGCTACCTTCTGCAGCTCAATGCAATCGGTAATATCAGGAAGGGACTGCTGAAGGAACCCACCATCGACGACGAGACTGGGGAGATCACGCGGGAGAATGGGTTGCACTACTGGCTGTGCAAGGACATGCGAATTCACGGCCAGCTCAGTCTGACTGAGACGGCACGTCCGCGCAGCTGGCATCCCAACACGCTCAACTGGTCATCTTATGTACTCGAGCAGATCGAGTTGGGGATGCGGAACACGTTTACCGATCTGCATTCCAGGCAGGAATTGCCTGAGAAGTTTCAGAAGTATCTGGACAAGAATATCCAGATCCCGTCCATCAGGTCCTGCGTTACCGCTCCACCCGGGTGGTGCTTGGTGGAAAGTGATTTCGTTACGGCTGAAATTCGCGGGCTGGCCTACATATCAGGCGACCAGAATCTGATCAGCCTCCTCAATGATCCTGATACGAATTTTGCGGAAACCAACGACGGCAAGCTGGTTCGCATCGGATTTGATGGTTCTGGTATCAGCCATGAAAATATGCGTCCCGAATTTTGTCTGGCCTACTGGGAAGAAGGCGAGTTCAAGATCCGGTACGGTTTCAATGATCTGAAGCGTGCTGCTGATGGTGGTTTGGTCCACCCACGTTTCGACCTCCATTGGTCTCTCGCAGAAGGCTGGCAGCAGCGTCCACGGGAGATGATGAAAAAGGAGACGGATCGCAAGGCAGGAAAAGTGGGCAACTTCAGTACAGCCTATGGCGCCACAGCCAATTCGATCAATCGTAAGATTGAGGCTGATACGGGCGTGAAGCCCCCACCTGACACAGGCGAGAAGATTCTGGCTGCGCTGGAAAAACGACAACCTGTGGCCTTTGCCTTTCTCCGTTCCATGGAGGAGGTGCAATTCACGCCGGGATTCTACCGGGCTGCCAGCGGTCGCATCCGGCATTTTTCCACCCATCCCCAATGGGCGAAAGTTGGTCGGCGTACGGCCGATCAGCTGGCATCCGGACAGGGCCGCGAGGCTCGCAATTATCCGATGCAGGAAAGCGTAGGTGCCACGGCCGCACGGGCCTGCACATGGTTGCTGCGCGCACAGATCAAGGCGCAGTTGCAATCTCGTATCGGTATCTGTCTGTACGATTCGTGTGACACGTGGGCACCCCTTCGTGAGCGCTTCATCCAGAAGCGCCTGCATGAATACTACATGACCGACGTCAATACTTGGCAGTATGGGGATCGTACCTTGCAGTATCCGATTGAGACGGAATTCAATGTCGGCTGGTCCGCAAGACCTTCAAAGACATTGCGGAAATTATGGGACGATCCTGAGTATGAAAATGATCCTGTTTGGAACAAACAGGTGCTTGCGTCGCTCGGAGTACCGGAGTAATCACGGACTCGCTTTTGCAGTCAGAAACCAAAACCAAATAACACACCTACATCTATGGCACTTCAAAGAGGCACAGCCTCCAACGTAATGGGCGAATTCACGTCCTCCAACACACTGTTCCGCCCCGGCATCAAGTACATCACTGGCAGTGATAAGACCAGCAACATTCGTCTGCGTCTGTTGCCGGATTTCAATGAGTCGCTGTCGCATGCCGATCCGGCCTATCCGACATCCTGGGTTCCATACCGGCAGGCAGGCGTCATGAACCAGACAACGGGCCGCGACGAGTTGTCCGGCTTCTTCATTCAGTTGCGCGCTTACCGCTATTGGGGTCGCCAACAGTTGACGTTCTTTTCGCCGTCTTGTCGCGATCTTGATCCGACTGCCTCGATTGAAGATCGCATCGATCCGATCGCGGCGTGCCGCGAGGTAGCCCGCAAGGATGGGCGTTGGAAACACCTGACGGAAAAGCCGACTGGACCCGATTCAGACAAGTTGGATAAAGCGCCACTGGCTGGCCCATCCACGATGGCGTTCATGAACGCCATCACGTGGTCACAGTCGCAGACCGGGGTGATTATGCCGGATACGGTTTGTAACTCGATCGTTGGTCTGTCTGGTATGGGCTTTGACCTGCTGATCAAGCAACTTGACTGGCTGACCACCGCGGAAGCTCGTCGTGAGCAATTGGATCCGGCGTGGCCGACTTATCTGCTGGGTGACGTCATGGCTCCAACATGGGGACGTATCGGCTGGTTCGCCCAACAGGCCACCGAGGGCAACAAGAGTCAGCAGATCTGGACGGTCAAGTTCACGGCGCAGGATCAACGTCTGGTTGGTGACGCGTTGATGCCGCTGGCGCCCGATGTGGCCAATCGCTTCCTCGCTGGTCGCTACAATCTGGGCGACACCGAGAAGGTGCTGCACGTCATGAAACCCAAGGAGGTGATTGAAATGATGCTGGCCGATGGCCTTCTGCCGCGCGATCTGATTGCCTACGCCTGTTCGCATATCGCCGACATTCCTGGTGGAGGCGGTCCGACTTTCGCAGCTGCCTCCACGGTTCATCCCGGCATGGCACCCGGGCTGGCTCATCCGCACGGGACGTCTTCTGCACCTCCGATGCAGGCGGCCAATCCGTTTGGAGGACAGGCCATGCCTACTCCGGTGGATCCGTTCGGTGGCGCTGCAGGTGCTCCTCCGATGCCCGCCCCGATGGCAGCCAATCCGTTTGGTGGCGCTTCAGGTGCTCCCCAGATGCCCGCCCCGATGGCAGCCAATCCGTTTGGTGGTGCTCCTGTATCCGCAGCGCCGTTTGGATCTGGAGCCCCAGTGGCAGCCAATCCGTTCGGCGGCGCTCCAGACGCACCGTTTGGCGGCTTGCCGCCAACAGCCAACCCGTTCGGCGGAGCGCCAAGTGCCCCTCCGATGCCCGCACCGGCACCGCAAGCTGCTCCTGCGGAAGCGCTTGACTGGTTCATGTGGGAGGGCGATCGCGCTACCGGCAAGGCAGTTCCGTCCACGCTAACGCAAGTTACAGCTGCGGCAGCGGCCAATCCTCGTGTGATGATCTGCAGCACGGCTCCCAATGCCGTCTGGAAAATCCCGAGCGATTACGGTATCCAGATTCCTACTACGGCAGCTCCGGCAGCTCCGGCAGCTCCGGCAGCTCCGATTGCACCGGCGCCAGCCGCTGGCGCACCTCTGACGGCAGAAGAGCGTACTGAAATGAATGAACTGATTGCGCGCTCGCAAACATCGCAATTGGAATTGCCAATGCTGCATCGACTGATCAGCTTGCAAGACCGGGCACGTCTCGGCTAACACGCTAACCGAAGGGGCGGGGGAATTACTCTCGCCCCTTTTTCCACACCATGGCAAAAAAGAAATCTAGCGGAGCAGCATCTGCCGCCGCCCTTCTGGCGGACATGGAGCAGACCAGCACAGCACAGCAGCATGGCACTACCGTCATGGCAGCGGCTGCCGCACAGGCAGATACGGGCAAGGATATTCCGGTCATCAGCACCAACCGGGCTACGGCGATGCGCAAGGCCATGGAGTATCTCAACGATGGGGCAGGACAATCCGTCCGGCACCGTAAATCCATCTTCGGAACACTGGGGGAACAGCGCAAGCAGCATATCCCGCTACCAAATATCGCCCTGCAGTATCTGATGGGCATGTATGGTATCGTCTATCCCGGCATGATGGAGCTGATCGGCGATGCCGATACGGGCAAGTCTACAATTGCCATCGAACTGGCCGGGTCAGCTATGCTGCACCTCAAGGCCGAAGTCCTGTTGATCAACTGCGAGAATAAGGAGGTGTCGCAGGATCGGGCACTGCGGGCACTCCATCGCAATCCCGAGGTAGCGCAGAAATTGATCAATCGCGTCGGTATCGTGAAAGCCTTCACGTTGCCCCAATTCGAAGATGTGTTGCGCGACTGGGTGCTGACTATGCGGGAAGTGCAGAAGCTACCGCTGTCGATTCCGTTGTTCGTCATCGTGGATCCGTGGTCGGCGCTGATGACCAAGGAAGAAGCTATTGGGGAATTCCAATATCTGGCGCGCAAGGAACCCGGCGAGAAGATGCGTCCCACCGGGGAGGGTACCAACCTTGGACATTCCCAATGGGCACACAAGAAGGGGCGCAAGCTGCCGGCTTTCCTGGACATCAACAACGTCTTCGTCCTGTTGGTGAACCACCAGACGGTAGACATCGACATGTCTGGAAATGCGTCGTATGCCCCCAAATACGTCAAGGATGCAAACAACGCGAATGCCATTGGCGGTAAAGCCTGGAAGCAGCGGGCTCTTCTGACAATCGTGCTGGCCGTTCGAGGTCATGCGCTGGATGCCGACAAGAAGCCGATCGGAAAGCGCATCATCGCCAAGGTGCACAAAAATTCGTACGGACCATCCTATCGGACCATCATGTATGATCATCTGGTTGTGCACGATGAGCGGGACAAGGACAATTATCTGGATCCAGCCCTGCATTTCGAGTCTGGATTTTGTCAGATGCTGGCAGAGAAAAAAGTGGCCGGAATCCGGGTCAACAATGACGTCTATTCGATCGATTTCGAGGATCTCAAATTCGGAGCTTTGTCGGCGGCTGATCTTTTCCGGTTCGTACAGGAGCACCCACCGCTACGCGCGCATGTCGCCAAGGTGCTGAATATTGCCGGTTACGAGGACATCCTCAAACAACTGGATCGAAACGCGGCCGCCATCGCCAACATCGATGCTCCACGTTTTCCGGAAGCTGAAACACCAAAACCCAAGAGCAAAAAGGCCAGCAGTAAAAAGGCCAAAGCAAAGAAATGAGCAGCACTATCGACAGATCGTTCCGGCATCTGCTGGACCTGTTTGCCCTGGCTGGCGGAACCCGCATTCCCTCAGGTATGGATTTTAAGGAAGCATGCAGGTGGCTGGACGAGAAGTCCGGCATCC
>CALMFQ010000521.1 GCA_937863215.1 uncultured Pseudomonadota bacterium | reverse complement strand
GTCAGTACCGAGCGCGGTGTGCTGCGGGTCAGCGGCGAAGGGCGCTGGGAGCCGGGGCAGGGCGGCTCGGTGCGCCTGCAATTGCATCCCGAGGCGCAGCTCGACGCGCTGCGGCCATTGCTGTCGCTTGCCGGGCGGCCGGGTGAGAATGGCGACTATTATCTGAGCACCTCATTCCGCTGAATTCAGCCCTGCTTCGGCCCTGTCGCCTAGGGCTTTCCCGTATGGCTGCAGACTGCCTTCCGCAGTAACTTAGAGGCAGTTTACCCACCGTTCCGGCAATTCGTTCACCCGCATGCAGACCATTGACGATTATCAGGCGCGCTATCAAGCGCTCGAGAGTGTGCGCTTTCGACGCGACGCCAGTGGTCTGATCCTGTTCGACCTCGATACCGCGGCGTTGAGTGCAACCTTTTCGCTGCAGGGGGCGCAACTGCTATCGTTGCAGCGTGCCGGGCAGGCGCCGTTGCTGTGGCTGTCGGAGCGCGCATTGTTTGCTCCGGGCAGAGCGATACGCGGCGGAATTCCATTCTGCTGGCCGTGGTTCGGCCCTGCGCCGGACGGCTCGGGCAAGCCTGCGCATGGTTTCGCGCGCAGCGTGCCGTGGCGGCTGACCAGCCTGATGGCCGAAGAGGGGGCGTGGGTGGTGCGCTTCCAGCTGAGCGACAACGCTGACACCAGGGCGCTGTGGCCGCATAGTTTCGAGGCCTCGCTGACTTATCAGCTCGGCAGTTCGCTGCGAGTCGATTTCTGCGTAGTGAATCTCGATCCGACTCCATTCAGCATGAGCTACGCGTTTCACAGCTACTTCCCGGTCAGCGATATCCGCCAGGTGGAGGTTGCCGGCCTGGATGGCTGCCGCTACATCGATCAGCTGCGCGGTATGCAGTACTTGCAGCAGCAAGGTGCGTTGCGCTTTGACGGCGAGTGCGACCGCATTTATCTGGATGCCGGTGGCGAATACCTGTTGCGCGATCCGCTTGCTGGCAGAGAGTTGCTGATCCAGACCGAGCACTGCGCCAGCGCTGTGGTCTGGAATCCGTGGCAGGACAAGGCGGCGCGTCTGGCCGATATGGATGATTCGGCTTTTCAGAATATGCTGTGTATTGAATGTGGTAATGTTGCCGACAATCGCATCGTCGTTCCCGGCGGTGGCGCCCACACCAGTGCGATCCTGCTTCGCTATCGCTGAGCCGCAAGCGCGTATCCGCTCGTACAAATGCCGTCAAAAAGCCAGTCAATAATTTTCGCTGGCATCGCTTTACTGGTATGGAAATCCTCTTAAAATCAAAGTCATCGGTGCGTTTTTCCGGTTGAGGCCTGGTTGCCCGGCAAAGTGCACGGACAGAATATCGATAACGGAGGAGTGCGGCATGTTCGATTACGTCATCGTCGGTGGCGGCTCGGCCGGTTGTGTGCTGGCGGCCCGTTTGTCGGAAGATCCCTCGGTCACGGTGTGTTTGCTGGAATCTGGCCCGGCCGACACCAGTCCATTGATACATACCCCGGTTGGTGCGCTGGCGCTGGTGCCGCGCAAGCATCTGAACTGGGCTTATGAAACCGTGCCACAGCCAGCACTGAACGGGCGGCGTGGCTACCAGCCGCGCGGCAAGGTGCTGGGCGGTTCCAGTTCGATCAATGCGATGATTTACCTGCGCGGTCACCGCTGGGATTACGATCACTGGGCGGCGCTGGGCAATTCCGGCTGGTCTTACGATGAAGTGCTGCCGTATTTCCGGCGTGCCGAAAACAACGAACGCGGTGCCGATCTTTATCATGGCAGCGGCGGGCCATTGAATGTCGCCGATTTGCGCAGTCCCTCTCCGGTGGGCGAAATGTTCATCGACGCGGCGCGCGAATGCGGTATCCCCTACAACCCGGATTTCAATGGCGCCGAGCAGGAGGGCGCCGGCCCGTATCAGGTCACGCAGAAAAACGGCGAACGCTGCAGTGCCGCACGTGCATTTCTCAAGCCGGCGCTGGCGCGGCCGAATCTGCGCGTGTTGACCGAGGCACACACGATCCGTGTCGTGTTTGACGGTGTGTGCGCCTGCGGTGTCGAATATCTGCATGCCGGGCGGCGCCAGACCGTCCACGCCAGACGCGAAGTCATTCTCAGCGCCGGCGCTTTCGGCTCGCCGCAGCTGCTGATGCTGTCGGGCATCGGCCCGGCGGAGCATCTGCGCGAACTGGGTATCCCGGTGCTGCACCATCTGCCGGGCGTGGGGCGTAACCTGCAGGATCACCCGGATTTCATTTTTATCAACCGGTCGTCATCGCTCGATACGTTCGGCATTTCGCCGCGCTTTACCGCCAGGCTGTGGCGCGAATGGCGCAAATACCAGACGCAACGGCGCGGCATGCTGACCAGTAATTTCGCCGAGGCCGGTGCCTTCATCAAATCCGGCCCGCATCAGCCGATTCCGGATCTACAGATTCATTTCGTCGTCGGTATGGTGGAAGATCATGCGCGCAAACTATTGCTCGGCCACGGCTACAGTGGCCATGTCTGCCTGTTGCGGCCGAAAAGTCGCGGGCAGGTAAGGCTGGTCAGCACCAATTCACTCGACGCCCCGCTGATCGACCTGAATCTGCTGGGCGATAACGACGACCTGCAAGCGATGGTGCGAGCATTCCGCATCACCCGCGAGATCATGCGCGCACCGGCTTTGGCCGCGGTGCGCGGCAAGGAGTTGCACAGCGCCGGCGTGGAGAGCGATGACGAAATTCGTGCCCTGCTACGCCAGCGCGTCGATTGTATCTATCATCCGGTGGGCACCTGCAGGATGGGCAGCGATGCCGATGCCGTCGTCGATGATCAATTGCGCGTGCATGGTGTGAGCGGGCTGCGGGTGGTGGATGCGTCGATCATGCCGACGCTGATCGGCGGCAACACCAACGCTCCGACCATCATGATCGGCGAAAAGGCCGCCGACATGATTCGTGCCGCATGCAACTTGCCGCACACGCAGGATTTCGCCGATGCGGCAATCCGTGAGCCGTATGCCGCCCGGCCATCGCCTGTTGCCGCTGCCGGCTAGTGCTACTGCTGCAGTTCGGCGAACAGCTTGCGCGATTTGTCCAGCTTGGGCTGGATCACAATTGCGCAGTATGGCTGCATCGAGTGCAGCTCGAAATAGCGGTGATGATAAGCCTCGGCCGGATAAAACGTGCCGGCCGGGCTGACCTCGGTGACTATCGGCGTCGGGTAATGCCGTGCCTGCTGCAGCTGCTCAATACAGTCCGTGGCGGCTTGCCGCTGTTGCGGGCTGTGGAAATAAATCACCGAGCGGTATTGCGTTCCGACGTCGTTGCCTTGGCGGTTGAGCGTGGTTGGATCGTGGGTGGCGAAAAATACTTCCAGTAATTGGGCGAAACCGATCTGCTGCGGCTCGAATTCGATGCGGATGACTTCGGCGTGACCACTGCGGCCGGTGCACACCTGTTCATAACTCGGATCGGCAATCGTGCCGCCCATATAGCCGGGGCTGACCTGCAGCACGCCGCGCAAGCGCCGGAATACCGCCTCGGTACACCAGAAGCAGCCGCCACCAAAGGTGGCCAGTTCGGTATTGCCTGCCATGTCGTTCTCCTGAATGTCCGGTGGATAGCATATTGACCAGCCGAAACGCCATTTGGTTGCCTGTGGTGCGAATGGCGCTAAAATCCGGGCTGATTCCTGTGGAGCATGTTGATGACCGGCCCCGTAGCCCGACCCGACTCACCCTGTGTTGCCCGCTGTTCGACTGCGCTGGGCGATGATATGTGCCGCGGCTGCGGCCGCAGCTTTGTCGAAGTGGCCAACTGGGTATGCTATGGCGCAGAAGAAAAAGAGCGGGTGTGGCAGCGTCTCGAACGCTACTGGGATCGCCAGGGAGAACCCTGTCCGTGGCTTGCGCGCGATGCCGGTACGGCTGGCTGACCTGCTGTGGCCATGTGTCTGCAAACGCGCATGTCTCAATACGAATGGCCGTTTGCCGCGGCCCGGCAGCAAGTGGCTGTTATATCGGGTGCTTGAATCGGGTATCATTGCGCCTTTATCCGTATAACCAACAATTAAGCGGTTGGGATTTCCATGACTGAAGTCATCAAGTTGCGCGGTGGTAGCGCACTCTCTTCGTTTCGCCTGAACAAACTGTTGCGTTCGTTTTCCGCTGCCGGAGTCGAAGTCGAACACGTTTACGCCGAATTCTGGCATTTCGCCGAAGTTAACCGCCCTTTGTCCAGGGATGAGCAAACTGTACTGACGCAGTTGCTTACTTACGGCCATGCTGCCGACCAGGCTGGTGAGATGGGCGAAATGCTATTGATCACCCCGCGTATCGGCACCATTTCGCCGTGGTCATCCAAGGCCAGCGATATCGTGCACAACGCCGGCCTGGATGCGGTTACCCGCGTTGAGCGCGGCATCGTCGTCTTCGTCAAGAAGCCGTCGGGCAAGCTTTCCGATAGCGACAAACAGGCGATCCTGCCGGTGTTGCACGATCGCATGACCGAAATGGTGTTCGACAGCTTCGACGCCGCCGATAAACTATTCCAGCATATCGAGCCGCAAGTGCTGGCATCGGTGGATATGCTCGCCGGAGGCAAAGCTGCGTTGCAGCGCGCCAACAGCGATCTTGGTCTGGCCTTGAGCCCGGACGAAATCGACTATCTGCAGGAAAACTTCCAGCGCATCGGCCGCAATCCAACCGATGTCGAGCTGATGATGTTCGCCCAGGCCAATTCCGAACATTGCCGCCACAAGATTTTCAATGCCGATTTCATCATCGACGGCAAGCCGCAGGAAAAAAGCCTGTTCGGCCTGATCAAGGATACCCATAAGGCCAGCCCGGAAGGCACGCTGGTAGCCTATTCCGACAACTCGTCGGTGATTGCCGGCGCCACCGTCAACCGCCTGCAGCCGGATGCCGGCAGCAACCGCTGGAACTGGCACGAGCGCCCGACCCACATCCTGATGAAAGTGGAAACCCACAACCACCCGACGGCAATTTCGCCGTTTGCCGGTGCGGCTACCGGTTCGGGCGGCGAGATCCGCGACGAGGGGGCAACTGGTCGTGGCTCCAAGCCGAAAGCCGGTCTGGCTGGCTTCTCCGTTTCCAATCTGAATATTCCGGCCTTCGGGCAGCCGTGGGAAGTCTACGAAGGCAAGGATGCGCTCGGCCAGCGCTACGGCCGCCCGGAGCGTATCGCCAGCCCGCTGCAGATCATGCTCGATGGCCCGATTGGCGCCGCAGCGTTCAATAACGAATTTGGCCGTCCGAATCTGGCAGGTTATTTCCGTACTTATGAAGAGCATGTCGGCGGCGAGATGCGCGGCTATCACAAGCCGATCATGATTGCCGGCGGCTTGGGCAATATCGACGAATTGCAGGTGCACAAGAACGAATTGCCGGTCGGCTCGCTGCTGATCCAGCTCGGTGGCCCCGGCCTGTTGATCGGCATGGGCGGCGGTGCGGCGTCGTCGATGGATGCCGGTGCCAATACCGCCGATCTGGATTTCGACTCGGTGCAGCGCGGCAATCCGGAAATCCAGCGCCGTGCGCAGGAAGTGATCGACCGCTGCTGGCAGTTGGGTGAAGCCAATCCGATCCTGTCGATTCACGACGTCGGCGCCGGAGGTCTGTCGAACGCAATGCCGGAACTGGTGCATGGCTCCGGCCGTGGCGGCAAGCTGCAATTGCGCAAGATTGCCATCGAAGAAAAAGGCATGTCGCCGAAGGAAATCTGGTGTAACGAATCGCAGGAGCGTTACGTGCTGGCAATCGGCGAAAGCGATTTGCCGCAGTTCAGCCAGATTTGCGAGCGCGAGCGTTGCCCGTTCGCCGTGCTGGGCGTGGCCACTGCGGAACAGCATCTGGAAGTCGCCGACGAATTGTTCGGCAACAAGCCGGTCGACATGGAAATGTCGGTGCTGCTGGGCAAGCCGCCGAAAATGACACGCGACGTGGTGCGCAAGGATCTGGCACTGCCGCGTTTCGATTCTTCGATGCTCTGTCTGGAAGAGGCCGCGCTACGCGTGCTGCGTTTGCCGGCCGTAGCCGACAAATCGTTCCTGATCACCATTGGCGACCGTACGGTTGGCGGCATGTCGGTGCGCGACCAGATGGTTGG
Organism: uncultured Pseudomonadota bacterium; assembly: GCA_937863215.1. Lineage (GTDB taxonomy): Bacteria > Pseudomonadota > Gammaproteobacteria > Burkholderiales > SCOH01 > CALMFQ01. The sequence continues at coordinate 211 of CALMFQ010000521.1, read as the reverse complement.
CCGCTGGCAGGTGCCGGTAGCCGATGTGGCGGTCACTGCGATGGGTTACGACACCTATCGCGGTGAGGCGATGGCAATGGGTGAGCGCACACCGCTGGCGCTGATCAGCGGGCCGGCATCCGGCCGGATGGCGATTGGCGAGGCGATTACCAATATTGCCGCCGCCGATATCGAGAAAATTTCCGATATCAAGCTGTCGGCCAACTGGATG
>CALMFQ010000520.1 GCA_937863215.1 uncultured Pseudomonadota bacterium | reverse complement strand
CCCGGTATTCGACGCTGATCGACTCGGCGCTGACCGCGCGCAACGTTCCCGCCAGCCATTGTGAAAACGGCGCGGCTTGTGCATCTGCAGGCTGATCGAGCGCCGCCCGCAGCAGTTCGAGCATGCGCGTCATCGTACCGCCTCAAACGCCGAATACGTCGCGATAGCTGGTATAAGCGGTCGCCATCATCAGCGGCAGCATCACAATCAGGCCAAGCCCCAGCGGAAGCAGCGCCAGCACGCACAGCACCATTGCGATCAGGCTGTAGACGAAGAATGGCATGATGTTGCGCAGACAAGCGTTGAAGCTCAGCTTGAATGCATTCCACGCCAGCATGTCGTTGAACAGCACCAGCGCTGCGGCAAACCAGGAGGCCATTCCCAGCGGCACCATCAGCAGGGTCAGGATCAGCACGAACAGCAATACCCCGATCAGCGCCGTGCCGCCCATCGCCGCCATTGCCGCAGAACCGCCATGGCCAGACATTGCTCCGAGCAGCGCACTGCCACCGAATACCAGCAGCGGTATCATCGCCACCAGCACCGCGCCAGCGGTAACTGCAAAGCTGATCACGCCAACCAGCGCCAGTTGCGCCGGATTGCGCTGGAAGCCGATAAACAACTGGCCGATCTCCAGTTCTTCGCCACGCTCCAGTTCGCTGCAGGCATAAATCACGCCGGCAAACAGGATTGGCTGCAGCAGCGTCGAGGCGATGAAACCGAGCGGAACCATCCCCAGTAGCGCCATGCAGACAAACACGATGAAACACAGCAGGATCCACATGCCCAACTGCGGACGCACCAGCCTGAACGCATCCATGATCCAGTGCCAGCCGCGATCCGCCGACAGCGCCTGCGGGGTCGGCTGCTGCGGCGCACCACCGGGGGCAGGAACGGGTTCGACTACGCCTTCATAATCAGCCATTGCAGATTCCTTAATCGATTCATCGACAACCATTATGCCAAATGCGTAAAGCTGGCGCAGTAGCGCCAAATTTGGCCGGATGCCGGAAAAAACCCGGCACAATCACGCTATGTCACTGTTTTTAGTGCGTTAACTCAGGCACAAACGGCCGGAATCCTTGCTCAAAATCGACGTCTCGGCGATAATCGCGGGATTTTTAGCGGCCGTCATTCCCCCAAAGCGATAATTCGGACCGATTTTTCCGGTCCGGACACATGACACAAGGCGGAAAACGGCAACCATATTCGTTTTTTGCGCTGCAGCAGCAGCGTAACAGGGGCTCCCTCTCGATGGCAACTCGCAAAGACCTCGCCAACGCAATCCGCGCTCTGGCCATGGACGCCGTTCAAAAAGCCAACTCCGGCCACCCCGGTATGCCGATGGGTATGGCGGAAATCGCCGAAGCGGTGTGGAACGGCCATATGCGCCACAACCCGGCCAACCCGAAATGGGCCGACCGCGATCGCTTTGTGCTCTCCAATGGCCACGGCTCGATGCTGCTGTACTCGCTGCTGCACCTGACCGGCTATGCTCTGACTATCGACGATCTGCAGCAATTCCGCCAACTGCACAGCAAGACTCCGGGCCACCCGGAATACGGCTACGCACCGGGAATTGAAACCACCACCGGCCCGCTCGGCCAGGGCATTGCCAACGCCGTGGGTATGGCGATAGCCGAGAAGGCACTGGCGCACGAATTCAACCAGCCAGACCACACCGTTGTCGATCACCACACCTACGTATTCCTCGGCGATGGCTGCATGATGGAAGGCATTTCGCACGAAGTCTGCTCGCTGGCCGGCACGCTGGGCCTGAACAAACTGATCTGCTTCTACGACGACAACGGCATCTCGATCGACGGCCACGTGGAAGGCTGGTTCACCGACGACACGCCGAAGCGCTTCGAGGCCTACGGCTGGAAGGTGATCCCGAACGTCAACGGCCACGATTTCGCCGCACTCGACGCCGCGATTGCCGAAGCCAAGACCAGCACCGACAAGCCGGTGATGATCTGCTGCAAGACCGTGATCGGCATGGGCAGCCCGAACAAGGCCGGCGGCCACGATTGCCACGGCTCGCCGCTGGGCGACGCGGAAATCGCCGCCACCCGCGCCAATATCGGCTGGAGCCACGGCCCGTTCGAGATTCCGGCCGATGTCTATGCCGGTTGGGATGCGAAAGCCAAAGGCGCCGCCAGCGAAGGCGCCTGGAACGAGCGTTTTGCCGCCTACCGCGCCGCACACCCGCAACTGGCCGCCGAATTCGAACGCCGCATGGCAGGCGAACTGCCGGCCAACTGGCAAGCCACGGTGCAGCAGGCGCTGGCGGATGTCAACACCAAGGCCGAAACCATCGCTACCCGCAAGGCATCGCAAAACGCCA
>CALMFQ010000519.1 GCA_937863215.1 uncultured Pseudomonadota bacterium | reverse complement strand
GTCTTGATTGCGCCATGCATCTGCGCGACATCCAGAAGTGTCGCCGCCACGCCAGTGCCGATCGCCCAAACAGGCTCATACGCCACAACGCTAGCCTGCAACACCTCGACGCCAGCCAACTCTTTCGCCGCCTGCAACTGCGCCAACACAACAGCGACCGCACCACCTTGCTGACGCTGCAGCAGCGACTCGCCGACACACACAATCGGCGTCATTCCGGCCGCAACGGCGACAACCATTTTCTGCGCCACGTCAGCATCAAACTCACCAAACAGTGCGCGACGCTCGGAATGACCGACAATCACGTAGCGACAGCCAAATTCGGCGAGCATCTGTGCAGAAACGTCACCGGTATAGGCACCGTCACCATAACGACTGACATTCTGCGCCCCGAGCCGCAACCGCGACCCGGCGATCAAATCCCGAACCTGCGACAAATACACGCAAGGAGGACACACCACAGCACCGGCCGTAGCTTCATCCTGCAGCAGCGCAGACACCAGAGAACGGTTCTTCTCTACACTACCGTTCATTTTCCAGTTGCCTACAACCAGCTTGGCCGCCACTTGCCACCCCTACGTTTGCAAAGCCTGCGGATTATAGAGGGCTTCTGGCGCCAGAGTCAAACCGGCAGGCATTCCCCGCAGCAAATACGTTTGTAATATTTCTGCAATATGCATAACCTAACATTCGCCACGTTGCTGTTAAACCCTTGATTCTGGAGAATGCTGAATGAAAGCCATCCTCGCTCGTGGCGTGATGACCTCGGCTGCCGCAGCCCTTACTTTCGCCTCTGCAACCGTTTTTGCAGGCGACATCACCGGCGCTGGCGCGACTTTTCCGTACCCGCTGTATGCAAAATGGGCATCGGAATATAAAAAGACAACCAATGTTGGCATGAATTACCAGTCGATCGGCTCGGGTGGCGGCATCAAGCAGATCAAGGCCAAGACTGTCGATTTTGGTGCTTCCGACAAGCCGCTGACGCCGAAGGAGCTTGATGAAGCCGGTCTGTTCCAGTTCCCGACAGTAATGGGCGGCGTGGTACCGGTAATCAATGTCACCGGTGTTGCCGCCGGTAAACTCAAGCTGACACCGGAAGTGCTGGCGGAAATTTTCCTCGGCAAAGTCAGTAAATGGAATGACCCGAAAATTGCCGCACTGAATGCCGGCGTTGCCCTGCCGGACTTGGCAATCAACGTGATCCATCGTGCCGATGGTTCCGGCACTACCTTCATCTTTACCAACTACCTGTCGAAAGTCAGCAGCGACTGGAAAGGCCAGGTTGGCGAAGAAGCTTCGGTCAAATGGCCGGTGGGTATCGGTGGCAAGGGTAACGAAGGCGTAGCCAACTTCGTCAAGCAGACTCCGGGCTCGATCGGCTATGTTGAATATGCTTACGCGCTGCAGAACAAGATGAACTTTACCCAGTTGCGCAACAAGGACGGCCAGTTCGTTGCACCGAGCGAAGAATCGTTCAAGGCTGCAGCAGCTCACGCGGACTGGGACAAGGCTCCGGGTTTCTACGAAATCCTGACCAACGAACCGGGGAAGGCCAGCTGGCCGATTACCGGCGCGACTTTCATCCTGATGCACAAGCACCAGGACAAGCCGGATACAGCCAGGGATGTCGTCAAATTCTTCGACTGGGCTTACGCCAACGGTGACAAGACCGCCCTGGACATGGATTACATTCCGATGCCGGATGCGGTAGTCAAACTGGTTCGCCAATCGTGGAAAGCCAACCTGAAAGATGCGGCAGGCAAGCCGCTGCTGTAACCGTTTTCTGCGCCCGCAAACGGGTGCGTGTCTTGCAAGGGGCCGTCATGGCCCCTTGCGTCGTACCGAAGCCTAATCAGGAAATACGATGTCCGATACCCTGAGCACGTCCCACCACCGCAAGCAACGCCTGTACGATTACCTGTTTCAGTACAGCACCCAGTTTTTTGCCTTTCTGGTACTGGCATTGCTGGCAGGCATCATTGGCTCGCTGATACTCGGGGCCATGCCGTCGATCAAGGCATTTGGATTCGGATTCATGTTTTCGCCCGAGTGGGACCCGGTCAGCGAAAAATTTGGCGCAATGATCCCGATCTACGGCACGCTGGTTACATCGGCAATCGCACTGGCCATCGCCATCCCGGTCAGCTTCGGCATTGCCATGTTCCTCACCGAACTGGCACCAGCCTGGCTGCGCCGCCCGCTGGGCATTGCCGTGGAACTACTCGCAGGCATACCGTCGATCATTTACGGCATGTGGGGTTTGTTCGTTTTTGCCCCGTTTTTCTCGCAGCACATCCAGCCGTGGCTGAATAGCCATGTCGGCCCGTTGCCGCTGATCGGCAAACTGCTGCAAGGCCCGCCAATGGGCATTGGCATGCTCACCGCCGGAATCGTACTGTCGATAATGATCATTCCATTCATTTCGTCGGTAATGCGCGATGTGTTCGAGGTAGTACCGCCGATGTTCAAGGAGTCTGCCTATGGCCTGGGCGCAACAACCTGGGAAGTCATGCGCGGCGTAGTCCTGCCCTACACCAAGACCGGTGTAATCGGCGGTGTAATGCTTGGCCTCGGCCGTGCGCTGG
>CALMFQ010000518.1 GCA_937863215.1 uncultured Pseudomonadota bacterium | reverse complement strand
ATTACCCAAACGCACCCTCAGCATCGCACCGATGCTGGACTGGACTGACCGGTTTTACCGCCAGTTTGCCCGTCAGATCACCCGCCACACCTGGCTGTATACCGAAATGGTCACCACCGGTGCCTTGCTGCACGGCAATCGGGATCGTTTTCTGCGCTTCGATCCGTGCGAGCAGCCGATTGCCTTGCAACTCGGCGGCAGTGATCCGGCGGCGTTGGCGCAGTGCGCGAAGATTGCCGAACAGTGGGGTTACGACGAGGTGAATCTCAACGTTGGCTGCCCCAGCGAGCGGGTGCAGGAAGGCAGCTTTGGCGCCTGCCTGATGGCCGAGCCGCAATTAGTGGCGGATTGCGTCAAGGCGATGCGCGATGTGGTGTCGATTCCGGTGACGGTGAAGCATCGAATCGGCATCGACAAGGTCGAGGAATACGACTATCTGCGCAACTTTGTCGATGTGGTGGCCGCTGCCGGCTGCTCCACCTTCATCGTGCATGCGCGCAACGCGATTCTCAAGGGGCTGAGCCCGAAGCAGAACCGCGAAATTCCGCCGCTGAAATACGATTACGTCTATCGCCTGAAGCAGCAACGGCCGGAGCTGGAAATCATCATCAACGGCGGCATTACCACGCTGGAGCAGACCGACGAACACCTGCGCCATGTGGATGGCGTGATGATCGGCCGCGAGGCATATCACAATCCCTACCTGCTGGTGGAGGCCGATGCGCGTTATTACGGCGACCATCACGCGCAGCCGAGCCGCGCCGAGATCATCGAGGCGCTGATGCCATTTGTGGAACAAGAGGTGAAAGACGGCGTGCCGCTGAAAATCATTACCCGCCACATTCTCGGCTTGTTCCAGGGCATGCGCGGTGCACGTTACTGGCGCCGGCAGTTATCCGATCACGTTCAGCTCAAACCGAATGACCCGCAGCTGATTGTGCAAACCCTGCAGCAGATGCTGGCGCAGCAAGACGCGGAATAGGCACCGGCCTGCAAGCCGCGCTGGGACTGGCTTGCAGGCAAGGCTGCAGACCGCTCTGGTATTGGTTTGCAGGGCATGCCGATTAAAACGCAAATGCCGCCCGCGGGCGGCATTGTTGTTGGCCAAGACGGTCGCTCAGAATTCGTTGGCGAGACGCTTGTAGCCTTTGACCAGATCGACATTGGTGCGCGCCACGTCTTCGGAGAAATCCGACGCTTTGGCGGTGACACGCGGAATCCGGCTCAGATCGGTATTCGGGCCGATGCGTTCGGTGGACGGCACGTAGAAGCCGGACGGCAGGTGGCAGCCGTCCAGCACCGAGTTGTGGCGCACCACGCAGCCGTCTTCCACCACGCAGTTGAACAGCACGGTATTGAAGCCGATGAACACCCGGTTTCCCACCTGGCACGGGCCATGCACGATCGAGCGATGGGCAATCGAGGTGTGCTCGCCAACGGTGACGGCAGCACCGCTCTTGGAGTGGATCACCACCCCGTCCTGGATATTGGAATTGGCGCCGATGACGATCGGCTCCATATCGCCATCGGCATTCACCTCATCCGCACGGATAACGGCGTAAGGGCCGACGAACACATTTTCCTTGATGATCACCTTGCCGCAGATGATGGCGGTCGGGTCAACAAACGCACTCTCGTCGATTTGCGGCAGGTGGCCGCTGGGATTTTTCCGGATCATGATCGGTCCTTTCGGGCAACTCGGCTTGCCGGGCAGTCAGCGCCCGGCGACGGGGCGTCAGAGATATCATTCCCGACAAAATTAATCAAGATTTACTGCCGAGGTTGGTGCCGTTTGCCTCCATTGTTCATGCAACGGCGACATCATTTTGCTGCGACGCAGCAAACACCCCCGACAAACAGCAGTAAACACTCGTGCGCTTTTCTTCATCGGGCTGCACTTTTTTTCGCACGGGATATCTTCCCGCTCAACAACAGGCATCGGAAAACCAAAACGGGCAAGCGCATACCCATCGCCCGACAGGCCAGCCAACATCAAACCGGCGGCATATATCTTCTGGCCAAATTTGTCACACAACCCATTAGACACAGGCAAACAGCCAATACCAACAGGCAAGCAAATACGATTTATGCCATATATAACAACAGCGCCTGAAGCATACACATGCGCCAGATAACTTATAGCCTCTGTCGGACAAGTAGTACCCGAAATCGCGGCTAGCACGAAAAAATGGCCATATCAATCACCCATGACATCTGTCACGGCCCATATTGCTGCATCGCAACAGAACGAATTATTTATATTTTTCAATGCATTGACACCAAGCAATCGCCAATGTCATATTGATTAGAGCAGGAACACTAAAACCGCGGCATCACCTCAATAATCCTGCAACTGAATCCAATCGAATGAGAACACACGGAGACTTTATCAACATGAACAAACTGGGCAGATTTTGCTGCATCGCCGCATTGGCAATCGGTTCCTGGGCTGCCGAAGCAGCCAATAGCGATCCGATCGTATTGATTCACGGCTTCATCGGCTGGGGCCGCGACGAGATGTTCGGCATGAAATACTGGGGCGGCGGCTTTGCCGGCGAACGCGATTTGCAGGAAGTACTGAAAGCCAACGGCACCCCGACCTACACCGTGGCGGTAGGGCCGGTCAGCTCGGTATGGGATCGCGCGGTGGAAACCTATTACGAGGTCAAGGGCGGTTGTGTCGACTACGGTGCGGCGCATGCGGCGAAGCACGGCCACAACCGCTACGGCCGCTGCTACAGTGCGCTCTATCCGCAATGGGATGCAACGCATCAGGTGCATTTCGTCACCCATAGCATGGGCGGCCAGACCGCTCGCGCGCTGGAAACGCTGTTGCGCGACGGCGCACAGGAAGAGCGCGCCGCCAGCGGCGACGCGGTGGCAGAGCTGTACAAGGGCGGCAAGAAATGGACGCACAGCATCACCACACTATCGACACCGCACGACGGCACCACGCTGGCGAGCGGCGTGCAACTGCTCGGCATCGCGCCACAAGTGGTCGGCGCGGCGGCGGCGGTAGCGGGCCTGAACAGCAGCACCAATGTGGTGTACGACTTCAAGCTGGACCAGTGGAATCTGCGCCGCAACAGCGGCGAAAGCTTCGACAGCTATCTGAATCGCGTTACGTCTTCACCGATCTGGAACGGCTCGATCAAGGATATCAGCCTGTGGGATCTGAGCCCGGATGGCGCCAAGGAGTTGAACCAGTGGACCAAAACCTACAGCGATACCTACTACTTCTCGTTCAGCACCGAAGCCACCTACCGCGGCCTGCTGACCGGCTGGCAATATCCGGAGCTGTCGATGTTCCTGCCGTTCCAGCCGCTGGCGATGTTCATGGGCACCTATACCCGCAATCAGGCCGGCAAAGTGGCACTCGACAGCAGCTGGTGGCAGAACGACGGCATCGTCAACACCCGCAGCATGCGTGCGCCGGCCGGCCACCCGTGGGTCAGCTATAACGGCACCCCGGTCAAGGGGAGCTGGAACCACATGGGGCTGTGGAACAGCTGGGACCATTTCGATATCCAGGGCCTGTTCTGCGCAAGCTGCAACATCAATCCGCTGCACATCCAGCACGCCAACCTGCTGAAGTCGCTCGACTGATCCGGGTCAGCGCCACCGGCACCGGCCATGCGGCCGGTGTCATGTTTATTGCGACGGCGGGCAAAAAGTGACTATAAATCAAGCGGGCGAAATGCCGCTAAGGAAGCGCTGATTTATTCGGCGAGCGGGATGAAGTGCAAGGAGCCCGGC
>CALMFQ010000517.1 GCA_937863215.1 uncultured Pseudomonadota bacterium | reverse complement strand
TCACACTGGCTGCGAACTGCCTGCGGAATGGCGATACTGCCGCCCTTTTCGTAATCCACCCACACCAGTACCGCGTGCCCGGTGGCGTAGATCGTGGCTGCGTCGTGTTCCAGATAGAATTCGTGGTCAACCTTCATGCTGCTGCGGCCAACATGGGTGGCAAAGGTCTTGACTAGCACCGTCGCCGGGTAAACCAGTTCTTGCTTGAAATCGCAGGCGATATGCGCAATCACCGGGCCGATCTTGCCCGGCTCGATCGGCGCGGCCAGCGAGTCGAGCCATTCGATCCGCGCCTGCTCCATGTAGCGGAAATAATAAGTGTTATTGAGGTGGCCGAGGGCATCCATATCGCCCCAGCGCATTTTGATGGCTGTGGTATGGATCAGTTTGCGGGTGGTTCCGGACATTTTGCTGCCTGCAGTGCATTTGATCCGCCGAGTTTAACTGAATGCAGGTCATGAAACTATTGCCGCTATAATGTCCGGTTCTACCTGATGCATACGGAACCTGCAGCATGAATGTGTTTTATGAAGAAGACGGTGGTTTCAAGGTTGGCGTGATCATGACCGCCACCGATGCCTCGTTGCAGGTCGAAGCGGCGCACGGCAAGCGCTCCAAGATCAAGACGGCAAACGTGCTGCTGCGTTTCGAGCGCCCGGCACTGGGTGAATTCATGGCGCTGGCGGAAGCAGCCGCTGGCGATATCGACACGCATTTCCTGTGGGAATGCTGCGGCCAGGACGAATTCGGCTTCGAACAGCTGGCGGAAGACTATTTCGGCCATAAGCCCGCACCGGTCGAGGCTGCTGGCGTTGCAATCCGCCTGCATTCGGCGCCGATGTACTTCTATCGCAAGGGCAAGGGGCGCTACAAGGCCGCGCCGGAAGATACGCTGAAAGCCGCATTGGCGGGGCTGGAGAAAAAACGCCTGCAGGCCGAACAGGTGGCGGCCTGCGCAGCACAGCTGGTGCGTTTCGAATTGCCGGACGGCTTTGCGCCGCAGGTGATCCAGCTATTGCATAAGCCGGACAAGAATTCGCTCGAATTCAAGGCGCTGGAGCAGGCATGCCAGCAGACGCAACTGTCGCCGTTGCGCCTGCTGGAGCGTTGCGGCGCGGTGCCGCATGCGCACGATTACCATTTCCAGACCTTTCTGCTGGAATATTTCCCCAAGGGCACTGCGTTCGGCGAGCTGGAATTGCCGGCGGTGCCGACCGATCTGCCGCAGGCCGAAGTCGAAGCGTTCAGCCTCGACGACAGCAGCACCACCGAAATCGACGATGCCCTGAGCGTACAGCCGCTGGCCGATGGCGGCTGGCGCGTGGGCGTGCACATCGCCGCACCGGCATTGGCTATCCTGCCCGGCAGCAAGCTCGATCAACTGGTGCTGCAGCGCCTGTCGACGGTGTATTTTCCCGGCAACAAGATCACCATGCTGCCGCAGGATGTGGTGGAGTGTTTTACGCTGCAGGAAGGCCGCAGCTGTCCGGCATTGTCGATGTATATCGATCTGAATGCCGCGCTGGAAGTGCAGTCGACCGAGAGCCGCATCGAAGCGGTGCGGATCGCCGCCAATCTGCGCAACGAAATTCTCGAGCGCAATTTCAACGACGAGGCACTCGCCAGCAATTCCGATGGTGAATACCCGTTCAAGAGCGAGCTTCGCCTGCTGTTCGACTTTGCGCGCAAGCTCGAGGCCGGCCGTGGCAAGGCCGACCCGAACCGGCCGCCGCAGGTGGATTACAGTTTCCAGGTGGAAAACGATCGCGTCATCATCGGCAAGCGCAAGCGCGGCGCGCCAATTGACAAGCTGGTATCGGAGCTGATGATTTTCGTCAACTGCGCCTGGGGCGGGCTGCTGGCAGAGCGCAATGTGCCGGGAATCTATCGCGCCCAATCAATGGGGCGCGTGCGCATGACTACGTCGCCGGCGCCACATCAGGGTCTGGGCGTGCCGCAGTATGCCTGGTCGAGCTCACCGTTGCGGCGTGCAGTGGATTTGCTCAATCAACGCCAGCTGATTGCCGTGTTGCGTGGCGAGCCGGCGCCGTATCCGAAAGGCAGTGGCGAACTATTTGCCGCAATGCGCGATTTCGATGCCACCTATAATGCCTATCTTGAGTTTCAGGATCGCATGGAGCGCTACTGGTGCCTGCGCTGGCTGGTACAGGAAGGCATCGGCGAGATCGGTGCGGTAGTACTGCGCGATGGCAGCAGTGTGCGTTTCGATGGCCTGCCGTTCTTCTGCCGCCATGTAACCGGCCTGCCGGAACTGGCGCCGGGCCGCAAGATCAGGCTGGTGCTGGGCAGCATCGATTATCTTGATCTGGAAATCGAAGTGCGCTTCGCCGGAGTCGCGGCCGAGGCGGCGGAAGTCCTGCCGGAAGCGGAAGACGAGGATTATCAGGCAGAAGCCGCCGACCCGATTGCCGAGGACGAATTCTCCGCTACCGACGCCGCACCGCCTGCCGCCGAAAGCGCCACGAGCGAGCCGGAAGCGGTGTGACAAGGCCGCGGGTTTTGCCTACAATGGACTGATCTTAGGACAATGTCTTGCTGAGTGATTTGCCGTGCTGAATTCGATGCGTCTGGCCATGGAAGGCCCCGATCGTTCCAATGTGTATCTCAAGATTGCACTCGGGGCATCCATTGCCGCGCATGCGGTGTTGCTGTCGGTGAAATTCGTCTACCCGGAGCTGAAAAAGCTGTCGAATTCGCTGCCAATCGATGTAATTCTGGTCAACAGCAAATCGCCGGACAAGCCGCTGAATTCCAGCGTGCTGGCGCAGGCCAATCTTGCCGGTGGCGGTAATACCGACGAAGACCGCAGAATCAAGACACCGCTGCCGATGCAGAAAGACGCCGACGTAGCGCAGGAACAAGAGCTGCAACAGGCTACCCAGCGCCGCACCCAGCTGGAAGCCGAGGCGCAGAAGCTGATGTCGCAGATTCGCTCGCCACAGAAACTGGCGGCTGCGGATCCAACTACCAAGCCTGAGCCACAGCGGGCTGCTGGCCAGGATGCGCAGGATCTGGTGCAGAAGAGCCTGGCGATGGCGCGTCTGGAGGGGCAGATCAGCAAGGACATCGATATTTACCAGAAACGTCCGCGCAAGAATTTTGTCGGTGCCACCGCCAAGGAAGCCGTCACCGCACGCTATCTGGAAGACTGGCGCGCAAAAATCGAACGTATTGGCAGCAATCTGTATCCGGAAGAAGCCAAGCGCAAACACATCTACGGTAGCCTGCGCTTGACCGTGGAAATCAATGCAGATGGCAGCGTTGCCAGCGTCGAAGTTACCCAGTCCTCCGGATCGCAGATTCTCGATGAGGCGGCCAAGCGCATTGTCCGGCAGGCGGGGCCGTACGCGCCATTCTCGCCGGAAATGCGCAAGCTCAGCGATGTGCTGAGTATTACCCGTACTTGGACATTTACCACCTCAGACAAACTGGAAAGCCGCGACTGATATTCTGCCGCGCACTACCGGCGGCAGCTGCCGCCCGCCAGGCCTAGGGGATTGGTATGGATTTGCCCCGCTCGGTTGATCTGTTCTGCAAAGTTGTCGACAACTTCGGTGATATCGGTGTCTGCTGGCGTCTGGCGCGCCAACTGGCCAGCCAGTGGCAGCTTGAGGTGCGCCTGTGGGTGGACGATCTGGCCAGTTTTCGCTGGCTCTGCCCGACGCTGGACGACACCGCGCCTGCCCAGATGCAACAGGGTATCGAAATACGGCGCTGGGAAGACGCATTTCCGGACTTGGTGCCGCACGATCTGGTGATCGAGGCGTTTGCCTGCCACCTGCCGCAATCCTTCATCGCGGCAATGGCCATTCGCTCAGCCAGACCGGCCTGGATCAATCTTGAATATCTGAGTGCCGAAGACTGGGTACGCAGTTGCCACGGCATGGCCTCACCTCATCCGCGACTGCCACTGACCAAGTATTTCTTCTTTCCCGGCTTTGTCGCCGGTACTGGCGGCTTGCTGTGCGAGCATGATCTACCGCAGCTACGGCGGCAATTTCAGGCTGATCCGGTTGCCCAGTCCGGATTCTGGCGACATCTGGGTGTGGCGCCGCGGCAGCAGCATGAAATACGTGTGTCACTGTTTGCATATGAAAATGCTGCGGTGGCGAGCTTGCTCGATGTAATGGCCGCTGCGTCCGTACCGGTCACTTGTCTGGTGCCGCAAAGCCGGGTAACGCACAGCGTCTGCCAGTGGCTGGAGCTGGCGGAGCTGCAACCGGCTGAGCCCGTCCGGCGGGGCGCGCTGATCGTGCAGGCGCTGCCGTTCCTGCCGCAGCCGGATTACGACCGGTTGCTGTGGGCCTGCGACGTGAATTTCGTGCGTGGCGAGGATTCGCTGGCACGCGCTCTGTGGGCCGCCAGGCCGTGTATCTGGCATATCTATCCGCAGGACGATGCGGCACACTGGCCCAAGCTTGATGCATTGTGCGATATCTATTCGGCAGGGTTGGCGCCGGCTGCGGCCGATGCCGTGCGCACGATGTGGCACGGCTGGAATCATCAGGCCGACGTTGGTGCGAGCTGGGATGGATGGTGCCAACAGCGCGCCAGCATTGACTCGCAGGCGGAGGAATTCGCCCGTAGCCTGGAGGCGATCGGCGATCTGGCGAGCAATCTGCTGCATTTCTGTCGGAAAATAGGCTAGAATGAGCGGTTTTTTACTGTAAGAGCCTATCCCGATAGGCTTGGCTGGCTAGTCGCAGCTGCTAACGGGATAGGCTGTTGGATAATCTGTCTAGGTAGCGATATATATGAAAACTGCACAGGAACTGCGCGCTGGCAACGTGGTAATGGTTGGTAACGACCCGATGGTGATTCAGAAGACCGAATACAACAAATCCGGCCGTAATGCCGCCGTGGTCAAGATCAAGATGAAAAACCTGCTGACGGCCTCTGCAGCTGAAAGCGTGTACAAGGCCGACGAGAAATTCGACGTTGTGGTGCTGGAAAAGAAAGAATGCACCTACTCCTATTTCGCTGACCCGATGTATGTCTTCATGGACACTGAATACAACCAGTATGAAGTCGAAGGCGAAAACATGGGCGACACGCTGAACTACCTGGTAGACGGCATGGAAGATGTGTGCGAAGTGACTTTCTACAACGGCAAGGCGATTTCGGTCGAACTGCCGACCACCATCGTACGCGAAGTCGAGTACACCGAACCGGCAGTACGCGGCGATACTTCCGGCAAGGTCATGAAGCCGGCACGCCTGAAAGGCACGACGTTCGAATTGCCGGTTGCCGCATTCGTCGAAATCGGCGACAAGATCGAAATCGATACCCGTACCAACGAGTTCAAGAAACGCGCCTGATTGCAATTGGGCAGCAAAATAAAAAAAGCCACCGTCAGGTGGCTTTTTGTTGTCTGGAAACGGTGGATTACAAAACGTAACGCGCCAGATCCTCATCCACCGCCAGTACGCCCAAGTGCTGGTTGACGTAGCTGGCGTCGATGGTGATCGGGCCATTGATCTGTGCGCCGGCCTGAAACGAAATATCTTCCACCAGTTTCTCCATTACCGTGTACAGGCGCCGTGCGCCGATGTTTTCGGTTTTCTCGTTTACCTGATAGGCAATCTCCGCCAGGGTACGAATTCCGTCCGGCTGGAAAATCAGCTCGACCCCGTCGGTCGCCAGCAGTGCCTGGTATTGCTTGGTC
>CALMFQ010000516.1 GCA_937863215.1 uncultured Pseudomonadota bacterium | reverse complement strand
ATCTGCTGGGTTCGGTGTCGTTTGCCGTGATTGTCAGCCGCTTTTTCCGCCTCGATGATCCGCGCACCTACGGGTCGAAAAACCCCGGTGCCACCAATGTACTGCGCAGCGGCAAGAAGCTCGCTGCGGCGCTGACGCTGCTCGGCGATGCGCTGAAAGGCTGGCTGGCGGTACTGCTGGTGCGGCTGGTTGGCGATCCGGCGGTTACCCACGTCGGTGTGGCAGCGGTGGCGGTAGCGGTGGTGGTCGGCCACATGTGGCCGGTGTTTTTCCGCTTCAAGGGGGGCAAGGGCGTGGCCACCGCGGCTGGCGTGCTGTTTGCGCTGGAGCCGTTGCTTGGGCTATATACGCTGTGTGTCTGGATGGGCATCGTGCTGGGCACGCGCATCTCGTCGGCCGGCGCGCTGGCTGCAGGCGTGGCCGCGCCGCTGTTCGGCTGGTGGCTGGTGCCTTACCAGCCGATCCGCTACGCGGTGCTGATCGTCGCCTTGCTGCTGATCGCACGCCATCACCAGAACATTGTCGGCCTGATCAAGGGTACCGAATGGCGTGTCGGCAGCAAGGATCCCGAGCTGGAAAAAGACAGCGACGCTGCGAAGGAGTAATCCATGGGCTGGGTCGAACGCAAACTCGATTACGCCGGCGGCCGGCTGGAAGGCTCGGTCGAGCACGCGGCGGAAAAACTCTCCGGCGTGATCGAGCAGGGTATCGACAAGGCCGGTGCCGAGTTGCGCGATGTACTGCGCGAAGGCAGTCGCGAAATCGACGCCAAGCTGGACAAGATTTCGCAGGAGCTGTCGAGCCAGCGCCATTTCACCAAAAACGATGTGCGCGATCTGGTCGATTACGCCGCCGACCGCTTCGGCGACATGTTCGACCAGCGGGTGCAGGGCGCCAAACAGGAAATCGCCGCGCTGGTGGAAGAAAAAGTCGAATACCTGAAAAACGAGGTCGATACCTTTTTCATCCGCCGCCAGCAGGATCTGGCGCGCGAACGCCGCCGGCTGTTGATGAATGTGATGATTGCCGTGCTGGCATCGGTCGGCGTGGCGGCGGTGTCGCTCGGCTACCACCGCGTGGTCGCCAGCCAGATCGACCTGTTCTCGCTGTTCCGCATTGCCTTTGTCTCGCTGTCCGGCGGCTATCTGGTGTTCATGCTGGTGCAGACGGTGCGCAAATACCAGCGCATGGCCGAGCACCGCAAGGATTTCATGTTCGTCACCATGCGCTACTGGGGCGTGTTGCGGCCACAGAGCCTGTTCCTGCACCTGCTGTTGCTGCTGGGCATTGTCGCGGTGTATATGCTGCTGTTCTGGCCGCAGCTGTTGCTGCATGTTGCCGGCGGCGAACGCCTGCTGCTGTGGCTGGGGCAGATGCCGGCACGCTGACACGCCTGTTTCCCTCTCCGTGCGCCCGGCGCCGGCAGCCTTGCCGCCGGTTTTCCCGGCCGGCCTGAATCGCGCATCTGTCCTGCCTTGCCGGGCGCCATTCCTGTGCGTGTAAAGAAATATAAACATTCGTATGTTCTAATTTGTTGCTTCTGAATGTGTGCGGAAGCAAGTCCATGGAACAACAGGCAGAGCAGGCGCTGTCGCCGCTATTGGCGGATTTCCTCGCGCTCAGCGCGGTTTATCTGCTGGGACAGGCGGCGCACTGCGCTCCGGTCGCCACACCGATGCTGGGCGATGCCCGGTGCGCCGCTACTTTCCGGCTACCGGGCTGGCATATGGATCTGGTGGAGCAGGGATGAGCGTCAATACAGGTGCGGTACACACGGTGCTGCCGGAGCTCTGTTGCGAAGTCGCGCAAATCATGCAGCAGCGCTCGCTGAGCGCAGTATTTCAGCCGATTGCCGATCTGCGCGAGCGCAAGGTGTTCGGCTACGAAGGGTTGATCCGCGGCCCGTCCAACAGCCGGCTGCATAGCCCGATGGCCTTGTTCAGCGCAGCCGGGCAGTGCGGCTGCTTCCTGCAGCTGGAGCAACTGTGTCGCGAGGTGGTGGTCGAGGCGTTCGTGCAGCAGCGCCTGCAGGGCAAGCTGTTTCTCAACGTCAGCCCGGAACGCCTGATCGGCGCCGATTACCGCCACGGTTGCACGATGCAGGCGATCGAGCGTGCCGGACTCGACCCGCATCGCGTGATCATCGAGCTGACCGAGCATCGGCCGCTGTACGACTATTCGCTGCTGTGCGCGGCAATCGCACATTACCGGGCGATGGGTTTCTCGATTGCCATCGACGATCTGGGCGAGGGCTTCTCCAGCTTGCGTCGCTGGTCGGAGCTGCGCCCCGAGTTCGTCAAGATCGACCGGCATTTTGTCCAGAATATTCACCAGGATCCGCTCAAGGCGCAGTTTTTGCGCTCGATCCAGCAGATCGCCGAAAACGCCGGTGCGCGCGTGATCGCCGAGGGCATCGAGATTCTGCCGGAGCTGCAACTGGTCAAGGATCTGGGAATTTCGCTCGGTCAGGGTTATGTCTTCGCCCGTCCCAGTGTCACGCCGCCTCCCGGCCTGCCGCCCGAAAGCATCAGGCTGCTGCAGCCGCCGGCCGGCCCGGCCGCGGCGGGGCAGTGCCGAGTTTGCCTGAATGGCGTGAGGCGTTGCGCTAACCTCAAGCATGCGGCAGCTGGCGCGGCCAGCGTCAGTGCCGGGCTGGTTTACAGGGTGCGGCTGCAATCCGGGCGCATGCCCGGGACGGCGCCTGGGCATCGGCTTGCGTGATCGCGCTTCTGCTTGTCGCCGCTGTGCGGCGGCGTGCCCGGTATGGCTGCCGGGTCGATTGATTTAACGGTGTTTTTTCATGTAACGTCACTATGACGATGTGTTTGTCCGATTGTCCGACGCAATAGCTCATCGGCATATTTTTTTTATGCCTTGGTGAACTGTTGTTACAATTCAAGCTCCAACTCTAATTGTTAGCCACCAGACAAAGAGTGGCCGGTCTGAATTACACGGGGAGTTTGACTTGAATAATAGCTATGGAATAGCGCGCCTGGCGTGCGCGATCGTGGCGGGTGCCATTGTCATTAGTGGCTGCGTTGCTTCGGGCAGCAATACGAGCAACCCGGATCCTACGGCAACCGCGCTGGTGCCGACACCGCGAAATCCGGCGGTGAACGAGCAGGTGTCGTTCCAGGTTTCCTGCGGTGGCTCCGGCGTTACCTATGCCTGGGCCTTTGGCGACGGCGCGACCAGCAGTAGCGCCACCCCGACGCATGCTTATGCGGCTGCCGGCACTTATGCGGTCCAGGTGCAGTGTACCGACGCACAAAGCAAGACTGCCGTTGCATCGACAGCGCTGGTGGTTGCCAACGTGGTCGGCATCGATTCGCGCTTCTCGGTCAGCCCGTCCAACAGCGTTGCGCCCAACGATATCGTCACCTTTACGCCGACAGGCAGCGGCCTGACCTATAGCTGGGATTTCGGCGACGGCAGCGCGGTCGATACCAGTGCCAGCCCCAACCATGCTTATGCTGCTGCCGGCACCTATCAGGCCAGGTTGAGTGTCAGCGATGGCTCCGGCCAGACGGCCGATTCTTCGCAGACCATCAGCGTTTCGGCGGTCAACCCGAGCGTGCAACTGGCGCCGATCAATATCGTTTCGCGCAACAACAAATCGATTGCATTTGCCGCGACTGCATCCGATCCGGCCAATAATCCACTCACCTATAACTGGGATTTCGGCGATGGCACTGTGGTCAGCGGCGGTGGCGCGAATCAGGCGCATACCTATGCCGCCAACGGCAGCTATCCGGTAAAAGTCACCGTGGATAACGGCGCCGGCGGTACCGCCGTGGCGACCGGAACGGCGCTGATTATCGATAATCGGGCCCCGACCGCACCAGTGATAAATGTCACGTCGTACCATGCCGTGGGCGATACGGTACCGTTTGCCGTTTCCACCAGCGATCCGGATGGCGATGCGCTGACTTACAGCTGGAATTTCGGCGATAGCGCCAGCGGCGCGGCGAATACCAGCACTGCCAGCGCGCCGAGCCATACCTTCAACAGCATTGGCCAGTACGCGGTCACGGTTACGGTTACCGATTCGGCCGGTGCGTCCAGCAGCGCCAAGGTCACCATTTCGATTACCGACTTCTCCAGCGTCAGCGGCATGCCGTGCGTCGGCTCCAACGCCGGTATCGGCTGGTGCATGCAGAACCCGCTGCCGACACTGTATCAGCTGAATGCGGTCGATATGCTGGATGCCAGCAACGGCGCCGCAGTCGGCCTGAATGGCAACGTGCTGGTCACCACCGATGGCGGTGCGACCTGGACCACGCAGTTCCCCGGCACGGTATTCCAGCTGAATGCGGTACGCGTGCTGGATGCGACCAATGCCTGGGTGGTCGGCGATCAGGGGCTGGTGCTGAAAACCACCAATTCCGGCAGCAACTGGACGCCGCAAACCACCGGCACGACCGAGTCGCTGCTGGGCATGAGTGTGATCGATGCCAATACGGTATGGGCGGTAGGTACCCACGGCACGATCGTCAAGACCGTCAACGGCGGCAGCAGCTGGGCCGTGCAGACCTCCGGCACGACCGTGGCGCTGGCGGCGATTCACGCAATCGATGCCAATCAGGCGTGGGCGGTCGGTGTCAACGGCACCATCCTGCGCACCAGCAACGGTGGCTCTACCTGGGTCGGCAGCGGCACTGGCGTTGCCGGCGACAATTTCCGCTCGGTGTATGCAGTCGATGCCAATACCGTCTGGGTCAGCGGTGGCGCCGGAGTCATCCGCAAGAGCAGCGATGGCGGCAACAGCTGGGTCAGTCAGTCGATCGGCAGCTTTACCGATCAGCTGGGCAAGCTGGTTGCAGTCAACGCCAGCACTGCATGGGTCGTGGGCGAAACCGGCCGGCTGTTCAAGACCACCGATGGCGGTGCGACTTGGAGCAGCATCAATACCGGCACCACCAATCCGCTGGTCGGGCTGGATCTGCTCGATGCCAACAATATCTACACCGTGGGCAAGGCCGGCGTCATCCGCCGTTCAAGCGACGCCGGTACGACCTGGACCGCGCTCAATTACGGTGTGACCGAGCCGTTGTTCGGAGCCACGGCATTGAACGCCAGCACCGCGTGGGTGGTTGGCAACAATGGCACCATCCTGCGTACCGGCAACGGTGGCGCGCTGTGGTCGCAACAGACCAGCGGCAGTACCGAGCAGCTGCGCTCCATTGCTGCAATCGATGCCAATAACGCGTTCGTGGTCGGCAGCAATGGCGCGATCCTCAAGACTGCCGATGCTGGCACCACCTGGACGGTGCAGACGTCCGGCTCCACCAGCAAGCTGTATGCGGTCAGCGCGCCGAACGCCAGCACCGCCTGGGCAGTCGGCGATGCCGGCACGATCCTCAAGACCAGCGATGGCGGCAGCACCTGGAGCGCGCAGACATCCGGAGTCGCCACCATGCTGCTCGGTGTGGTCGCCACCGATGCCAATAGCGCGTGGGCAGTCGGTGCCGGCGGTGTGATCCTGCACACCACCGACGGTGGCGCCACCTGGGCAGCGCAGGCCAGCGGCACTGTGGCGCAGCTCAACGGCATCCGCGCGCTCAGCCCCACCAATCTGTGGATTGCCGGCAGCGGCGGCGTGGTGCTGCATTCGACCGACGGCAGCAGCTGGACGCGTCGTGCCATTTCGCAGTTCAACCTGACTTCGGTCGGTATTGTCGATGCGAACGTGCTGTGGGTAGGCGGTGAGTCCGGCTCGATCCTGAAGACGGTCGATGGCGGCACAACCTGGACCGACCAGTCGAACGGCGCCACCAATGACCTGGGGGCCAAATCGCTGACCAATATCAACAGCGTGGCAGCGGTCGACAAGGATATCGCCTGGATGGTGGGGCAGGGTGGCATGATCCTGCGCACGGTGACCGGCGGCGGTATCTGAGTCTCGCACTCGTGCCAACACCAAGCGGCCTGCGGGCCGCTTTTCTTATTTGGCCAGGCCTGCTGGCTGGTGCTGCGGATCGCGCAGCAGGCGTTGCATGACGCCGGCGCGGTTGAGGTCGGCGATGGCCCGCCACATCGTCTGCGCGACGGTGCCGCTGCTTTCGACGAACTGTGGCGAGAACGCCAGGTAGACGTGTGCGGTGATAAATGGCTCAGCCAAGGCTTCGATCTTGTCGCTCAGGCCGCTGCTGCTGACTATCGGGTCGAGCTGGTCGCTCAGGCCGAGCAGCAGATCGAAACGTCCGGCCAGCAGCTTGTCTACCTGCTGTTGTGCGGTGAAGTTGTTGTAATCGACCTGTATCGGCAACTCGGATAACAGGCGCCGTACCAGGATAGTGTCGTGCTGCACACCCACCCGCATGGCATGGAAAAATTGCCGGCCGTCCCAGTTGGCCGGTGAATTGCGCAGACGATAGAGCTTCACCCGCAGCGCGGCCAGCTGGGCCGGCGGATTGTTGGCCGGGCCGGCGTCGTCCGGGAAGCGGAAAGCACTGGCGGCTTCGGCGCTGTAGGAGATCAGGCTGGCATCGACCAGCCCCTGCCGCAGCAATTCGTGACAGCGTCTGAGCGGCAGGGTCTGGCTGCTGATGCTTGTGGCCGCCTTGTCGGCCGCCATGCGCAGCAGCTGCGGCACCGTTCCCTGTCGCCCCTTGTCGTGGCTGTAGGGCGGAACTTCCATGTCCGGCACACACAGCCTGATTTGCATGCCGGGGTCGGGCCGGGCGGGCTCGATCTGCGCACTGGCAAACGCCGGTGCGAGCAAGGCGGAGGCAAGAAAGAACAGGCGCATCGACAGTGGTGCAAATGTGGTGACAGTTCATTATAGGAATGTTGCCGCCATCTGCGGGGGCGCTCAACCGGGGCGCTGCCGAATCGGCCGGCGTGCCGTCCGCGGATCGAATCTGCCCGCTCTTGCTCCGCCTGTTGTTACCAGCGCTTCGGCCGCACGTTCGGATCGAGGAAATAGGTGTTGGAAATCGCGAACAGGCCGGTCATGCCCTTCACATTGTAGGCGCGCACGTTGTCGGCCAGGTTCAGCCATACGCCCGACTGCGCCGGAAAGTTCTCGTTCGGGTTGGTGGATGGATACAGCAGCCGGTCTACCTTGCTCACCGAAATCCAGAAATCCCGTGTCGGTTCGCTGGATGCACTGCAGGTGCCGAGCGCTGGCGTGCGGCCGACGCACAGCGCGTCGGTGTGGGTCAGGCCCTTGTCGCCGGCGACGATCGGGAAAACCGGATCCGTGATGCCGAACAGCGCAGCGAACGCCGCCAGGCCATCGAGAAAGCGCGGCCGCTGCAGCAGCAGATTGTCACCCGACGAACGGCGGCCATAGTTGGTCGAGGTGGCTGTCGCCAGCCCGCCCAGCGCATTCGAGGTAACGAAACCGCGCCCGGTGCCGGTAAGGAAGTTCACGCCGAACATGCCGTCCATTTCTTCGAAACCGAAACGGAATCCCAGCACTTCGCGCTTGCCGGCCGGGTCGGTGCGCGACGCGATTTCGAAATACGGATTCTTCAGGTGGAACGGGTGATACTGGCCATAAGGGTTGGGGTAGCCGATGCCGAGAATGTTGATCGGATTGTCGCGATAGCCGGTCCACTTGATGCTTTCCTGGCGCAAATCCCACCCACCGCGCGTATCGGCCGACGGCCCGTCGGTCGGCAGTGTACAGCCGCTGCCGACGGTGCAGCCTTCGTTGGCCTTGAATGGCGTGCCGCCCAGATACAGTTTGCCGATATCGGCATCGATATTGATATCCGCACCGATGCGGATCTTGCTGAAGTTGATCGGTCCGACGATGTTCTTCATGCTTCTGCTGGACGAATCGTAATACTCGGGCCAGCCGTCGATCGAATAGCCGTCATCGACGGTGCGGCCGGTGGCCGGGTCGATGCGGCTGTTCACCTTGCCCACGTCTTCCGGCCGGTCCAGCCGGCGCCAGTCGTTGTCGGGGTTGATGCTGACATCGACAAAGTGTTTCGGCGTGCTGGTGAAGGTTGTATTCACTACGTCGATCAGCGCCTGACCGGTGACTTCCGCCAGCGCATCGTCATTCAGTTCCTGTGTTGCCGCCGCTGCCGGCGGCAGTATCAAGGCCAGTGTGCCGATACATGCGAGGCGCGAAATTTGCGTTGCGATGGCGCGGAAGCGAACACTGTGTTCGGTTTTTTGCCCAGACATTGCGCGTATAACTTTGTTAACTAATATAATCGCGCATTATTACCCAAAATGCATATTCGGTAAATCAAAAACAACAAAATCGAACAATATTGTTTTCGTTTGTGATTGTCTGTGCCTCCGGCGCGGCTGGCGGCGTTGCGTGCCTTGGTCCGGCAACTGGTGGCGGGCAGCTCGCGATGCCTGTTCCGGCTCGATTGGTGCGCGATCTGGGTGGCCGCAACGGCCACCGATGCGCTGCCATGTCATACCGGTTATGGCCGCAGCATTACCATTCATCGGCCTGCAGCCCGCTCTGGTATTGGCCTGTAGCCTTGCCTGCAGACCAGTGCCAGAGCGGCTTGCAGGGCAGGTGGTTTGGTTGCCCGGATGCGGCGTCGCATACCTGGGCGCAGCTGCCGAGTTGCCGCTGCGCCGCTATTTGCCGCTGTAGCGGCAATCTTTTCCGCCAGTCTGCGCTGCCATGGCGCAACAGCGTGGGCATGGGGCTTGGCACAAAAGCTGCTTTTCCAGGCTGGCCCAACCCGACGAGGAGAATGCCATGCTTGCCACTGCTGCGGTAAAGTTCCAGCCTGCCGTTTCCGCCCCGACCCCGGCACGAATCGGACAGCAAGACGGGCGTGCACTGCCGGCACCCGAGCCGGCTCCGGGCGTAGTGGTGAGCATCGGTGCCGAGGCGGCTCGCTTATCCGCTGCGGCGGGCGCCGCGCTACATTACGGTTATTCCGCCGACGCTACCTATTTCGGCTCGCCGGCCGAGTTTTTCGCCAGCCAGAAAGCGCATTACCAGCAACTTGGATACGTGGTGACAGAAGAATGGATGGCATCTTTCACCCAGGCAATCATGCATCCGGATGCGGGCGGAGGAGTCATCGCAGCGCCGCCGCTACGCAGTGGCGAGGGCTCGATCAAG
>CALMFQ010000515.1 GCA_937863215.1 uncultured Pseudomonadota bacterium | reverse complement strand
TGAGCCGGATGGTTTTCGATTCGCCCTTCGCCATCGCTTCGAGAATGCGCGCTTCGCTCCATTCCGGCATGTCCTGCAACACAAACCGCGCCAGCGCCACCGGGTCTTCGACACGGATGCAGCCATGACTGAAATCGCGCCGCTCGCGCTTGAACAACGACACCGCCGGGGTGTGATGCAAGTAGATATTATCGTTATTGGGGAACACGAACTTGATATCGCCGAGCGCATTTTTCGGCCCGGGGCGCTGACGAATCCGCAGCTGGCCGCGCAGCACCGCATCCAGATTGGCATCCGACAGCGCACTCTGTACCTTGCCGTCGTTGCCGACGAATTCGAAATCCTGCTGACGGAAATAGGCCGGATCGCGGCGCAGCTTCGGCACCGTCTCGTCGCGCGCAATCGATGGCGGCACATTCCAGTACGGGCTGAATTCAACGAAGCGCATTTCCTCGTCGAACAATGGCGTGCGCGTATCCAGCGCCTTGCCGACAATCACCTTCATCGCCGCCTTGATATCCGGCTGGCCGTTGCGGATTTCATAAGCGCGCAGCACGAATTCCGGCACATTGATGACGATCATGCGCGGCCCCTGCTGCAGCGGCGTCCAGCGGATGCGCTCCAGCGTCAGCTCGATCTGGCGCACCCGCGCCGCCGGAGCCACATTCAACTGCTCGAACGTGCCCTTGCCGATCACACCGTCTGGCTCCAGTCCGTGGCGCTGCTGGAATGCCTTGACGCCGCCGACCACCGCACCGCTGTAGCGCGCTACCGGCGGCGTGGCTGCCGGCAGATCGCCGTAAGCAATCAAGCGCTGCGTCAGCTCGGCCACAGCACGATATTCCTGCCCCGGCTGCAGCTTGCGTGCCGGCAATGGCGGCAACGGTGTCTGCAACGCGGCATCGCTTGCCAGCTTGCGGTATTGCGCCAGCACGCGCCGCAGATTGGCGTACAGCGGCAAGCCCGGCGCCGCCTGGCGTACCGCATCGGCCAGCCGGTGTTCGGCCAGCGCGCGGCGCAGATAATCGGCCGGATCGAACTGGCCGGAAGCGGCAGCAAAATTCTCGTGTATCCGGCGCGGATCGACCCGGCCAAAACGCAACTCGGTCAGATACAACTCCATCGCCGCCGTCAGCGCATCGTCGATTTGCGTCACGCTGTCTGCCGGCAGCGGTGCAGCATCCGCCCTGGCAATGGCGCGGCGCAAGGCGTCGGCGGCATAATCCTGCGGTGCCAGCCCGTCGGCTGCGGCATTGGCGAGAATTTCCAGCGCCTGGTGCGCTTCGGCGCCTGGCCGGCCGGATTCGAACCACAGCGGTGCAGCGGCGGCTGGCGTAACACCGCCGCCGAGCAGCAAGCCCAGCAGCAGCGCCGACCGGGAAAGCGGGGCGGCAAATCTGCCGGGCATCCGGCGAAGTCCGCAGCCTGGACGCAAATCGGCCAGCAGAGCGGAATCACGCCTAAACCAAGAGTATTTTTCCATAGCCCGTCAATGTAGCACCGCGCATGCGCCAGCTCAAATCGGGCAGTCACCGCGCCAGCAGTGGCCGTACGCCGCAAGCCGCGCCAGTACCGGGCTGCAGGCAGGCCTGCAAGGCAGGACCGGCGCGGCCTGCAGGCTGCCGGGATTGCCGCGTACCGTGGGCCGGTGGCACAATCCCGGCACCCCATCGTTACGCCAGAGACCCGCGCCATGAG
>CALMFQ010000514.1 GCA_937863215.1 uncultured Pseudomonadota bacterium | reverse complement strand
GCCTCTTTCGGCATGCCGAACACCACGCACGAGGCTTCGTCCTGCGCCAGCGTGCGCGCCTGCGCGTTGCGCATTTCCAGCAGGCCGGCGGCGCCGTCGTCACCCATGCCGGTCATGATAATGCCGAGGGCGTTGCGCCCGGCGACCTTGGCCACCGAGCGGAACAGCACATCCACCGAAGGCTTGTGGCGGTTGATCGGCGGGCCGTCGCGCACGTCGACCACGTATTGCGCGCCATTGCGGCGCAGCGACATGTGCTTGCCACCCGGCGCAATCAGCACCCGACCGGTAATCACCCGCTGGCCGTCCACCGCCTCCAGCACTTCGACCTGGCAGACCTGGTTCAGCCGCTGGGCAAACAGCGCGGTGAATTTTTCCGGCATGTGCTGCACGACGACAATCCCCGGCGTAGTGCGCGGCAGACTGGTGAGAACCACTTCCAGCGCCTGGGTGCCGCCGGTGGAGGTGCCGATGGCAATGATGCGGTCAGTGGTTTCCGCCATCGCCCCGACCGGGGGGGCTGACTGAACCAGCGGCGCTGCCCGGGGCACCACCGAGGCATTCAGCGCCCGCATATTGGCCCGTGCCGCAGCCCGCACTGCGGCCACCAGATCGTTGGCCGAATTCTTGAGAAAATCCTTCAGCCCCAGCGTCGGCTTGGAAATGATCGATACCGCACCGGCGGCCAGCGCCTGCATCGCGGTTTCCGAGCCCTTGCCGGTCAGGGTGGAGCAAATCACCACCGGCGTCGGCCGCTCGGCCATGACCTTTTTCAGGAACGTAATGCCATCCATGCGCGGCATTTCCACGTCGAGGGTAATCACGTCCGGCCACTGCTTTTTCATCCGCTCCAGCGCAAACAGCGGATCGGGCGCAACGCCGATCACCTCGATGCCGGGCGCACGCCCCAGCACGTCGCTCATCACCTGGCGAACCACTGCAGAGTCGTCCACTACTAGGACACGGATCGGATCAGCCATGCGCCTGCCGTTCGTTGATCAACCGGCCCAGCTCCTTGTCGCGCACCAGAATGTGCGACAGCCACCAGCTGGACAGAAAGGCCATCAATTGCACCGGGGCGCGCTTTTCGTTCTGGGCGAACGCATGCTGGAAGATGCCCATGCGGTCACGGTAGGCCTGATGCTCCTGCTTGTGCGCGTTCAGCTCCGCCGTCGGCACGCGCCCCTCCAGCGCGATCCGCTCTTCGGTGGCAAAGTGGCTTTCAGCGTAGCGGTTGAAGCCGTCGAGCAAGGCCCAAGTGGCGCTGGGCGAAACATCGGGGCCGATTTTTTCATACAGCGCGTTGATCATTGCGATCAGTTGCTGGTGCTGTTCGTCAATCCGCGCCACGCCAATGGCGTAGTCCGGCGTCCAGTCGATGTACATTTAACGTTCTCCTTGGGGGAAGGTGTCCCGGTACATTTAACGTTCTCCTTGGGGGAAGGTGTCCCGGCCTGGCAAGGTGGGCAATTCGGCCACATGCCTGATCCAGACATCGCCGGTGGCAAGATCGAAAATCACGTTGCGGTGGCCGTCGCCGGCCAGGTGCTCGGCGGAAATGGTGAATCCCTTGTCGCGCAGCAGCTTCTTGCCGGCCTCGATATTGCGTTGGCCGATATCCATCGCGTCGATGAATCGGGCGTGCGCCGGGCGGGACAGGAACATCCGCCCACCGCCAAACACCTTCACCACGTAATC
>CALMFQ010000513.1 GCA_937863215.1 uncultured Pseudomonadota bacterium | reverse complement strand
TTTTTCTCTTCTTTTTTAGCTAAAGTAGAAGCTAAAGTAGAAGCTAAAAAAGAAGAGAAAAAAGTAGAAGTTAAAGCTGAAGCCAAAAAAGAAGAAGCCAAGAAAGACGTAGCCAAGAAGTAATTCTGGCTTGTCTTGAGCGAAGGGGCAGGAGATTCTCCTGCCCTTTTTGTTTTGAACTGCGATAATGCGTGCCGGTTTGAAGCAAATTGGCGGAGCTCCGAATGGCAACTATCTGGAAACCCAATGTGACCGTTGCGGCAGTAATCGAGCGCGACGGCAAATTCCTGCTGGTCGAGGAGGAAACGACCGCCGGCATCCGTTTCAACCAGCCGGCCGGACATCTGGATCAGGACGAGACCATCGTCGCTGCCTGCAGCCGCGAAACCATGGAAGAAACCGCCTGGGAGTTCGATCCGACTGCCCTGATCGGCGTTTACACACTGCCGATTGCCGGCTCCGATCTGACCTATCTGCGCTTTGCCTTCTGCGGCGAACTGGGTCGGCACGATGCCGCACGCAAGCTCGATACCGGCATCCTGCGCGCCGTATGGCTCAGCTACGATGAAATCCGCGCCTGCCGCGAACGGCATCGCAGCCCACTGGTGCTGCGCTGTATCGAAGACTATCTGGCGGGTAAACGTTTCCCGCTGGAATTGATTACCGAATTCACCCGGCCCGCAGCATGATGCAGAAAAAACGCATTGTCGTCGGCATGTCCGGCGGCGTCGATTCCTCGGTGACCGCATGGCTGCTGAAGCAGCAGGGCCATGACGTGATCGGCGTGTTCATGCAGAACTGGGAAGACGACAACGACGACGAGTATTGCTCGATCAAGGAAGATTCGCGCGACGCGATCGCCGTTGCCGATATCGTCGGCATCGATATCGAAATCGTCAATTTCGCCAGCGAATACAAGGACCGGGTGTTCAAGTATTTCCTCGACGAATATTCCGCTGGCCGCACGCCCAACCCCGACGTGCTGTGCAACGCCGAAATCAAGTTCAAGGCGTTTCTCGATTATGCCGTCGGTCTGGGGGCTGACTGCATTGCCACCGGCCACTACGCGCGCAAGCTGGAGCAGGGCGGCCGGCACTATCTGCAGAAAGCCGTGGATGCCAGCAAGGACCAGAGTTATTTCCTCTATCGCCTGAGCCAGGCGCAGTTGTCGAAGGCGATTTTTCCGCTCGGCGAGCTGCACAAGACCGAGGTGCGCAAACTGGCGGAGCAGGCTCAATTACCCAACTTTGCCAAGAAAGACAGCACCGGCATCTGCTTTATCGGTGAACGGCCGTTTCGCGAATTTCTCAACCGTTATCTGCCGAAGCAGCCGGGGCCGATGGTGACGCCGGAGGGCAAGCGGGTTGGCGAGCATATGGGGTTGATGTATTACACCCTGGGGCAGCGCAAGGGACTCGGTATTGGCGGACAGGGTGAGCCGTGGTTCGTTGCCGACAAGGATATCGCCAACAACCGGCTGATCGTGGTGCAAGGCCATGAGCATCCGCTGCTGTTGAAACCGGAGCTGAACGCGCAGCAATTGAGCTGGACGCAGGATCGGCCGCCAGCGCCCGGCCGTTATGCCGCCAAGACCCGCTACCGGCAGCAGGATGCGGCATGCGAACTGCTGAGCATCGACGCCGCCGGCTGCAGTGTGCGTTTCGACCAGCCGCAATGGGCCGTCACTCCCGGGCAATCGGTGGTGCTCTACGACGGCGATGTCTGTCTCGGTGGCGGCGTAATCAGCTGAGAATCGCTGCGTCGGCGTGTAGCATGCTGTAGCGGCGAATCAGGCGCGCGTATCGATCGTAGGTCGCGATGACTTACCGGTGTCGGCGTAGGCTTGCTGAATCTTGTTGCCATTACCGTTGGGTGTGTTGCTCTGCGCGCCGGATAGTGTTTGCTGCGTCAGCTCTGTGCGCGCCTTGGCTTCCATGGCTTCGGCGTCTGCCGCAACTGCCCGATCCTGCGATGACGGATCTGCCGGGGCCAGAGCCGCTGCGCGGATTGTCTGCGCGCGGCGTATGGTTTCTTCCGGTGTTTTGCCGGGCGAGGTGTCGATATTCACTTCCCCGCCAATGGCATATTCTTTCCCATCCGAACCGCGCTGATAGGTGAATTGCGCACCGCCGGTCGCCAGCCCGCCACTGGCGGCCAGATGCGCCTGTTCATGGGCACGTACGTCGCGGTCGCGTTGTTGCAGTTGCTGCAATCGCGGGTCGGGTTGTCGGGATGAAGCGGCGTCGCTCTTGCCAGGCTTGCTATCGGCAGGAGCAGGCGTAGCCTGATCCTGCCGCCGGAGCTGCGGCACGGAATAGGAGGAGGTGATACCTGTCAACGAAACCATTGGCTTGTGGCAAGCGATTGACCGGAAACGGAATTATATCACGTTTTGCATGCGCCAGTTTTGTATGAGCATGGAATATTAGTATTTAATTAATCAAATTCCTGCTCTATACTGTACTCAGTATGTAGCGGGAGCAGGCATCATGATTACTCGCCTTGTCACAACGCTGTTACTGCTGGCCGGATGCACCACATACGCTGTGGCCGACGGCCGTGGTTTACCTGACGATGCCTGGCGGGCGTTGCCGGAACGCAGTCTGAGCGGCTCGACCTTACCGCTGCGCATCACCCTGTTGCCTGCTGATACCCCGGCGCCGTGGCTGGACAATCCGGCCACCAAGGTCATGAGCCCGATAGCGCGGGCGCTGGCGGACGAGCAGGATCGTGACGAGAATGAACTGAAACGCCGCTCGGAAAAGCGCATCGAAGTGCTGGTCGGCAGCGATCGCCTGCAATTCAAACTGCGCCGCAATGGCTTGGTCATGCGCGCCAAATTCGACTAGCTGCCCGGTTAACGCTGATTCCAGTGCAAGGCACGCAGACAATTGTTGTCTGGTCAGGTTTGCAGTAATGTCTCGCATCTGTTTGCGGATACCCTGCCCATGAATCTCTCCCGTATCGTCGTCGCCAGCAACAATGCCGGCAAATTGCGTGAATTTCAGCAACTGCTCAGCCCATTGGGGCTGGAATTCATCGCCCAAGGGCAGCTGAATGTGCCCGAAGCCGAAGAGCCCCATTTGACCTTTGTCGAGAATGCCCTGGCAAAAGCGCGTCACGCCAGCCGGATTACCGGTCTGCCGGCATTGGCTGACGATTCGGGAATTTGTGTCGATGCACTCGATGGGGCTCCCGGTGTCTTGTCGGCGCGCTATGCCGGCGAACCGAAAAGCGATCAGCGCAATAACGAGAAATTGCTGCAGGCTTTGGCAGGAATAGCCGACCGGCGTGCGCATTTCTACTGTGTGCTGGTGCTGGTACGTCACGCCGACGATCCGCAACCGATCATTGCCGAGGGCGCATGGCATGGCGAAATCGCGGCGGCACCGCAAGGCGCGGGCGGTTTTGGTTACGACCCGCTGTTCTGGGTACCTCAGCATCAGTGTTCGGCGGCGCAATTGGGGGCGGAAGAGAAAAATCGCCTCAGCCATCGTGGCCAGGCGTTGCAGACGCTGCTCGCCAGGCTGGCGCAGCGCGGATAAACAAAAAGCGCCGTGCGGCGCTTTTTGCATTTGCAATCCTGCGGTTGTTACAGGCAGTCGATTTCGTTCTGCAGTTGTTGCTGCACTGTGTCACGGCGACGTATCTGTCTGGCCTCGGTGCCGCTGACCAGTACTTCCGCCGCACGGTTGCGGGTGTTGTAGTTGGAGCTCATCGCCATACCATAGGCGCCGGCCGACATCACTGCCAGCAGGTCGCCGGCTTCGATTGACAGCTCGCGGCCCTTGCCGAGAAAGTCGCCGGATTCGCATACCGGACCGACCACGTCATAGGCTCTGGATTCCGCCGTGCCTTGCTGTACCGCTTGAATCAGGTGATAGGCCTCGTACAGCGACGGGCGCATCAGATCGTTCATCGCGCCGTCGATGATGGCGAAATGTTTCTGTTCGTTGGATTTCAGGTACTCGACACGCGTCAGCAGCACCCCGGCGTTACCTACCAGGAAGCGGCCCGGCTCAAGGATGATCTTGAAGTCGCGGCCGGCGAGCTTGCCCAGCAGCGCCTGCGCGTATTCGGCAATCACGATCGGCGTTTCGTCGTCGTAACGAATGCCGACACCGCCGCCGAGGTCAACGTGATGCAATTTGATGCCGGCCGCTTCGAGTTGATCGATCAACGCCAGCAATTTTTCCAGCGCCGCGACGAACGGGGCGATTTCGGTCAGCTGCGAGCCGATATGGCAATCGATGCCGATGATTTCGATATGCGCCATGCCCGCCGCAAGCTGGTAGGTTGCCAGCGCGTCGTTGTAGGCGATGCCGAACTTGTTGTCCTTCAGTCCGGTCGAAATATACGGGTGGGTCTTGGCATCCACATCCGGGTTGACGCGCAGGCTGACCGGCGCGCGTTTGTCCAAGGTGCCGGCAACGGCGTTGATGCGATGCAGTTCCGCGATCGATTCGACATTGAAACAGAGGATTCCGGCTTCCAGCGCCATGCGGATTTCATCGCTGCTCTTGCCCACGCCGGAAAACACCACTTTCTGCGGCGAGCCGCCGGCCGCCAGTACACGCTGCAATTCACCGCCGGAAACGATATCGAAGCCTGCACCAAGGTTGGAGAACAGCTTGAGGATCGACAGGTTGGAGTTGGCTTTCATCGCATAGCACACCAGGTGGTCGTGACCGGCAAAGGCTTGGTCGTATTGGCGGTATGCCTCTTCCAGTGCGGCCTGCGAGTATACATAGCAGGGCGTGCCGAATTCTGCGGCAATCTGGCTGGCTGCGACGTTTTCGATATGGAGTTGCTGATTGCGGTATTGGAACTGGTTCACTGTGTGTGGCTCGCTGGCTGTTTGCATTTGTTCGGTTCCGGCGCGTCCGGGTGACACAGCGGTCCTTTGAAACCGCAGCCAACTACAAGCAGGGAAACCATCACAAGCATGCAAAGCCGGCGCATCGGGTGAACTCTTGTGGCAAAATCAAAAGCCGAATCTTATCACGAAGCGCATGGGGCGATTGGGCCGTGCGTTTTCCATCAGCGAGTTGCAGCAGAATGAACGAATCCGAATTTCTTGAGCTGGCGGACGCGGTTTTTGAGCGCATCCAGAATACTATCGACCAGCAGGGGGTCGATGTCGAGTGCACCATCAACGGCGCGGTGCTGGAGCTGGAGTTCGATGATGGCAGCAAGGTCATCGTCAACCGCCACGCACCGAATCAGGAGTTGTGGATTGCCGCCAAGAGTGGCGGTTTCCATTTCGGGCTGCGCGACAAGCAATGGCGCAATACCCGCGACAGCCGTGAATTTTTCGAACATCTGGGCGAATTGATTGCGGTACATAGCGGCGAGGCGTTCCGGTTTTGATCGAGCAGTGGGGATTACTGGGCGTCACGTTATCGGCATTCCTGTCTGCGACGATCCTGCCCGGCAATTCCGAAGTAGCGCTGTCGGCCTATCTGCTGCATTACCCGCAACGCGTGTGGCCGGCGCTGTTGCTGGCGAGCTGTGCCAATGCCGCCGGCAGCATGACGTCCTACTACGCCGGCAGGGCCGCCAAATGGCCGCAGACGCACCGGGCGGTGCAATGGATGCGGCGCTGGGGGCTGCCGTCGCTGCTGCTGGCATGGTTGCCGTTGGTCGGCGATGGCCTGTGTCTGGCGGCCGGATGGTTGCGTTGGCCGGCAGTCTGGTCTGCACTGTTGATTTTTGCCGGAAAATTTGCGCGCTATTGCGTAATTGCATTGATCCTGGTCTAAAAACCCTGCGAATCATGTTGTTTTTCTAAGAAATTTTTTCAGATAGCCGGTGAATCCGGTAAAATTGAGTGCTCTTTTCTGCATTGCAGCAACGTCCTGACTGAAGACCTGCCAAACATGAACGCCCGATTGCGCGAAATCCCGTACAACTACACCTCGTTTTCCGACCGTGAAATCGTAATCCGCATTCTCGGTGAGTCCGCTTGGGCTCAGCTGGAAACACTGCGCGATGAACGCAAGACCGGTCGCTCGGCGCGCATGCTGTTCGAGGTGTTGGGCGACATCTGGGTGGTGCGGCGCAATCCGTATCTGCAGGACGATCTGCTGGAAAATCCGAAACGCCTGACCGCGCTGGTTGAGGCCATGCGTCACCGCCTTGGCGAAATCGAACAGCGCCGCCAGGGCAATTCACAGGTTGGCGAATTGCTGCGCGCGGCGGATGCGGCGGTCGGCAGCTTCCATATCTGGTTCGACGAAATCCGCCAGATGCGCGCCAAGGTGCAAAAACGCCTGGCCGGCATCACGCGCAAGGACAATGTGCTGTTCGATGGCTTGGCACGCGTGTCGCACGTAACCGATGCCACCGACTGGCGTGTTGAATACCCGTTTGTGGTGCTGAGCCCGGATACCGAAGCAGAAATCGCGCCGATGGTGAAGGCCTGTATCGAGCTCGGCCTGACCATCATTCCGCGTGGGGGTGGCACTGGCTACACCGGCGGCGCCGTGCCGCTGACACCGTATTCGGCGGTGCTGAATACCGAGAAGCTGGATATCCACAATGGCGTGGAATACATCGACCTGCCTGGCCTGGAAGGCAAACGTGCCACCATTCTGTGTGGCGCCGGTGTGGTCACTGCGCGTGTCTCGGAAGCTGCTTCGGCTGCCGGCTTGGTGTTCGCGGTTGATCCGACATCGGCCGAAGCCTCGTGTATCGGCGGCAATGTGGCGATGAACGCCGGCGGTAAAAAGGCCGTGTTGTGGGGTACCGCACTGGACAACCTCGCCAGCTGGAAAATGGTTGATCCGGATGGCAACTGGATGTTCGTTGAACGTCTGGAGCACAACTACGGCAAGATTCACGATATCGAGCTGGCCAGGTTCCGCGTCACCAAGCTCAAGGAAGACGGCAAAACCAGGATCAGTGAAGAGATTCTGGAAATCCCCGGCAAGAAATTCCGCAAGGTGGGTTTGGGCAAGGATGTAACCGACAAATTCCTCGCTGGCCTGCCGGGTGTGCAGAAGGAAGGCACCGACGGCATTATCACCTCGGCGCGTTTTGTGCTGCATCGCATGCCGAGCCAGATCCGCACCGTCTGCCTGGAGTTCTTCGGCGAGGTGTCGCGCGCCACGCCGGCAATTGTCGAAATCAAGAATTATCTCGACCAGCATCCGCTGGTGCAGCTGGCCGGTCTGGAACATCTCGACTGGCGCTATGTGCGTGCCGTGGGCTATGCCACCAAGGCCAAATCGCGTGGCCGGCCGAAGATGGTGTTGATTGCCGACATCGTTTCGGACGACGAAAACGCCGTTGGCGAAGCCGCCAGCCAGGTGGTGCGGCTGGCTAACGCGCGCTCGGGCGAAGGCTTCATCGCCGTTACTCCGGAAGCGCGCAAGAAATTCTGGCTCGACCGCTCGCGCACCGCTGCCATCGCGCGCCATACCAACGCGTTCAAGATCAACGAAGACGTGGTGATTCCGCTGGATCGCCTCGGTGACTATTCGGACGGTATCGAGCGGATCAATATCGAGCTGTCGATCAACAACAAGATCAAACTGCTCGACAGGCTGGGCAAGTTCTTCCGCGGCAATCTGCCGGTGGACGACGCCGATGCGCCGAGCATCAGCCATGCCGAGCTGATCGGCGATCGCCGCGATGCCGCGCTGGACATGATCGAATCGGTCAAGGCACGCTGGGAATGGATCATCGACAATCTCGACGCAGCATTCGAGATGTACACGCTCGGTTATCCGGATGCGCCGCTGGAAAAGGATCTGGCGCAGGAAGAAACCCCGCAGAGCGTATTCCATGCCTTGCGCGACTTCGTGCTGCGCGTGAGCTGGAAGCGCGAGGTGCTGGCGGAGCTGGAGCAGCTGTTCTCGGGCAAGACCGACGAGCCGATCCTCAAGGCGGCCAACAAGATTCATCAGAAGGTCTTGCGCGGCCGTGCTTTCGTTGCGCTGCACATGCACGCCGGCGACGGTAACGTGCATACCAACCTGCCGGTCAATTCCGACGACTACGAAATGCTGCAGACCGCGCACAAGGCCGTGGCGCGCATCATGGAGCTGGCGCGTGGCCTGAACGGCGTGATCTCGGGCGAGCACGGTATCGGCATCACCAAGCTGGAATTCCTGCACGACGACGAAATCAGCCCGTTCGTCGAATACAAGCAGCGTATCGACCCGAATGGCCATTTCAACAAGGGCAAGCTGCTGCCGGGCGCCGACTTGCGCAATGCCTACACGCCATCGTTCGAATTGCTCGGTGTCGAATCGCTGATTCTGGAGCAATCGGATCTGGGCAAGATCGCCGATTCGGTCAAGGATTGCCTGCGCTGCGGCAAGTGCAAGCCGGTATGCTCGACTCACGTACCGCGCGCCAACTTGCTCTACAGCCCGCGCAACAAGATTCTCGGTGTCGGCCTGCTGACCGAGGCCTTCCTCTACGAAGAACAGACGCGCCGCGGCGTCAGCCTCAAGCATTTCGACGAGTTGAACGACGTTGCCGACCATTGCACTGTCTGCCACAAGTGCGTCAACCCGTGCCCGGTGAAAATCGATTTCGGCGATGTGTCGGTGGCGATGCGCAACTTTCTGCGCAAGACCGGCAACAAGAAATTCAACCCTGGCTCGGCTGCGGCAATGGCATTCCTCAACGCCAAGGATCCGACCGCGATCAAGCTGATCCGCAAGAGCATGATCGAATGGGGCTATAAGGCACAACGATTCGGTACCAAGCTATTTGCGCCCGCAGCCAAGGCGCAGACCGCTGCACCACCGTCCACCGTTGGCAAGCCGGCGATCAAGGCCCAGATTGTGCACTTCTTCAACAAGGCAATGCCCGGCAATCTGCCGAAGAAAACCGCGCGTGCCTTGCTGGATATCGAGGATGCCAGCGTGGTGCCGGTGATCCGCGATCCGAAAAAGGCTGCCGATGAATCGGAGGCGGTGTTCTACTTCCCCGGCTGCGGTTCCGAGCGCCTGTTCAGTCAGGTCGGCCTGGCAACGCAGGCGATGCTGTACCACGTCGGCGCCACCACGGTGCTGCCGCCGGGCTATCTGTGCTGCGGCTATCCGCAGACCGCCAGCGGCAACGATGACAAGGGGCAGCAGATCACCACCGAAAACCGCGTGCTGTTCCATCGCGTGGCGAATACGCTGAACTATCTCGACATCAAGACCGTAATCGTTTCGTGCGGCACCTGTATGGATCAGTTGCTCAAATACCAGTTCGAGCAGATTTTTCCGGGCTGCCGCCTGCTGGATATTCACGAATATCTGCTGGAAAAAGGCATCAAGATCGACGGTGTTACCGGCGTGAAATACATGTATCACGATCCGTGCCATACGCCGATGAAAACCTACCAGCCGCTGAAAGTGGTCAATGAGTTGATGGGCGACAAGGTTGCGTTGTCGGATCGCTGCTGTGGCGAGTCGGGCTCGCTGGCGGTCAGCCGGCCGGATATTTCGACCCAGGTGCGCTTCCGCAAACAGGAGGAAATGCAGAAAGGCGTCGATGCGATCCGCAAAGATCATCCGACCGAGCAGATCAAGGTGCTGACATCGTGCCCGGCCTGCCTGCAGGGTTTGTCGCGCTATGACAACGATACCGGCACCAGCGCCGACTATATCGTGATCGAAATGGCGAAAAAGATTCTCGGCGATAACTGGCTGGTGAACTACGTCGATAAGGCCAATCACGGCGGGATTGAGCGCGTGCTGTTGTAAGTAGCCTGCCGGATATCGGCGTCGATATGTCTTTGTAATAATTGCCGCCTTTGTGCGGCAATTTTTTTGTATAATCAAAAACTAATACATAAAGAGGGGCACGATGTCCGTTTGCATCTTCACTACTGGCGGAACCTTCGATAAGGTGTATTTCGATGCCAGGAGCAGCTATTCGATCGGCGCACCGATGATTGGCGAATTGCTGCAGGAGGGGGGGGTTACGCTACCGTACCGGATTGAGTCCATCTTGAGGAAAGATAGTCTCGAACTCAGCGATGCCGACCGGCAGGCGATTTTCGATGCTGTCGCAGCCGCGCCGGAAAGTCGTATCCTGCTTACCCACGGAACCGACACCATGCCACAGACGGCAGAAAAATTGTGTGGCATTGGCGGCAAGACCATCGTGCTGACCGGTGCCATGAGCCCGGCGCGCTTTCGCCAGACCGATGCGACGTTCAATACCGGCTTTGCCTTTGCCGCGGTGCAAACCTTGCCGGCCGGCGTGTATCTCGCAATGAACGGCCGCATATTCGCAGCCGGCAAGGTGCGCAAGAATCTGGAACGGGGGTGTTTCGAGGCCATTGCTGCGAATGGAGGCGACAATGAGCTGTGAATTGTGCCAGCAGCAGGGTGGGGAACTATTGTGGAATAGCGCACTCTGTCGCGTAGTGCTGATCGGCGATAACGATTATCCGGGGTTTTGCCGCGTCGTTCTCAATCGCCATCAGCAGGAAATGACCGACTTGCCGGTGGATGAGCGCAATCGGGTAATGCAGGTGGTGTTCGCGGTGGAAAGTGCGCTGCGCAACACCCTGAATCCGGTGAAGATCAATCTGGCCTGCTTCGGTAACATGACGCCGCATATCCATTGGCACGTGATTCCGCGTTTCAGTGACGACCGTCATTTTCCGCAGCCGGTATGGGGAAGCGAACAACGCCCCGGTACCGCCCATGGTATCGATGCTCTGGCGCAGCAGTTGCGCCGGCAATTGAGTGCTGTACTGGGCGAGAATCAAAGGTAAACACGCATGCATCAATTGCCCGCGCTGCCGGCCATCGACCCGGCGATCAAGCCGGAATTCACCGACCAGCGCAGTTGCCGCCAGTGGCTGGCGCTGCTGCCGATGATCAACGTGCCGCAGGCGCATCGCGAACTGCTGGCCGCGCTGGATGGCCTGAACCGGGTTGCCATCGCACCGCTGGAGCGCCTCAAGACGCTGGAAATGCTGCGTGAAAGCATTGCCTATCTGCAGGACGCCAACGCCAAGAAATATCTCGGCAAGGCGCAGCCGCTGGCGCCGGCCGAACTGGCAGCGTGGCAGGCCAACGTACAGATGTGGCGTGTGCTGGTGGTGGCCTACCAGCATGTGCTGGATGCCGCGCTGAGAAACGACCCCAGCGTGCAGGAACATCTGGCGTTGGTCAATCATCGCTGCCTGCGCAATCTCGGCCTGGCGATCCGCGAGCATGCGCTGGCGTATCGCAGCGTTGCGGCGGAATTCTGGCGCGAAATGCATGCCTACTACCTGGCATCGGAAAGCGGCTGGGCGCTGCGCGGGGTCAAGGATAGCCAGAATACCCATAGTCAGGCCAGCAGCTGCACCGCAGTGTATGTGCAGGCGCTGCTGCTGGATTCGATCAAGTTGAGCGGCAATTCGGCACGCCACTTGCTGTGGCTCGACAGCCTGCTTGATCGCTGGGCCAATTACGTTACCATCCATCCGGAGCCGATCGGTGCGGCGGCAAGCGCTGTGGCGGTTAATCTCGATGCTGGCGGCATCCTGCACAAATCGTCAGCCAACCCGGCGCGGGCGCGTTTTCTCGATACCACCCAGCTGGCCAAGAGCATTGCCAAGCGCATCAAGCTGCTGCGTATGGGCGAAGCGCCGGCACAGCTGGGACTGGGCGACGAGTTTTCGTCCGACGTGTGCATTGCCACGCTGGTCAGCTGCTTCCAGCAATGGTGCAAGGGCGGCGAAGAGCGCAGTTTCCAGCGCCGCTCGGCCAGCGGCCATGCGCAAGTGGTGGCGAGCATCGACGCGATTTATCACTGCATCGGCGGCAAGGCGTTCGAGCAACCTTATGTTGTCAACGAAATGCGCAGTGCCAGTATTGCCGCGATCCAGATGTTCGGCCATACCGGCGACAGCAGCGCAGAGCCGGTTGCAGAAGCCGCATCCTATCCATCCGAGCAATGGGAGCTGTTCGACCAGAGTGCGCTCGGCTTCGGCCTTGCCCGGCCTGCGGCAGCGGGGATGCGGATAGCGCACAATCAGCTGTTGGCCGTCTGCAGCGGCGATGCGGCGGCTCCGTCGGTTGGCATGGTGCGCTGGCTGGGCCTGTCGGAAGACGACATTTTGAGCGCCGGCATACGGGTGCTGCCGGGGCTGGCCAAGGCTGTGCCGATGCGTGCCGTCGGGCTGAGTCCGACCGGCAGCCCGCAATTTGTTGCGACGTTGCTACTGCCGAACATGCCGTCGCTGCGCAGCGAGGAAAGCCTGATTACTCCCGTCGGCTGGTATAAACCCGGGCGGGTGGTGGAGCTGTTGCAGGAAGCGCAAACCCGGCGTGCACGCTTCGACAACCTGCTGGAGCGCGGCCCGGATTTCGAACGCGTCAGTTTCAGCTGGATCTGAACGATATCCGCCTTTTAACGACAGCGGCCGGTAGTGTTACCGGCCGTTGTCGTTTCAGTGCTTGCCGGTGCTGCCGAAGCCACCGGCGCCGCGATCGCTTTCGGCGAAGTTGTCGACGATATTGAATCCGACCTGCACCACCGGCACGATCACCATCTGCGCAATCCGCTCCAGTGGCTGGATGGTGTACGATTCCTTGCCGCGATTCCAGCACGAGACAAAAATCTGCCCCTGATAATCCGAATCGATCAGCCCGACCAGATTGCCGAGCACAATGCCGTGTTTGTGGCCGAGGCCGGAGCGCGGCAGAATCATCGCCGCCAGACCGGGATCATCCAGATGAATGGCCATACCGGTCGGAATCAGCTTGGTTTCGCCCGGCGCAATCACCAGCGGCGCTTCGAGACAGGCGCGCAGATCCAGCCCGGCAGCACCGTTGGTGGCGTAGGCCGGCAGGTTTTCGCGAATGCGGGAGTCGAGGATTTGCAGGTCAATCGTGGTCATGCGGTCGTCCGGTATTTTAAGGTCAGAAATTTGAGTCAATTTGGCAGCATTGCTGCCACGTGGCGGATCAGCTCATGTGCCAGCACCTGCTTCGATGCACGCGGCAGCGGATGCTGGCCGGCGTCGTCGAGCAGGATCAGCTCGTTGTCGTCCGCTCCCAATGCCGACTGCACCAGATTGGCGGCAAGCAGCGGGATTTTTTTGCGGCGGCGTTTTTCGTCGGCGTATTGCAGCAGGTTCTGGCTTTCGGCAGCAAAGCCGACACAGAACGGCGCCGCCGGCAGGCTGGCTACGGTGGCGAGAATGTCCGGGTTCGGTGTCAATTCGATGCTCAGGTCGGCATCGCTTTTCTTGATCTTGTGTGCGGAGCGGTTTTTCACCGCGTAATCGGCCACTGCGGCAACACCGATGAAAATGTCGGCGGTACCGATGTGTTGCAATACCGCTTGCAGCATTTCCTGCGCGCTTTGTATGTCGATGCGGCGCGCGCCGAGTGGCGCGGTCTGGGCGCTCGGGCCGCTGACCAGGGTAACATCGGCTCCCGCAGCGATGGCGGCGCGGGCAATCGCATAACCCATCTTGCCCGAGCTGGAATTGGTGATGCCGCGCACTGCATCGATCGGTTCGAAAGTCGGCCCGGCGGTCATCACCACGCGTTTGCCGGCCAGCAGCTTGGGTGCGAAGAAGTTTTCCAGCAGCTCGAACAGCTCTTCCGGCTCCAGCATCCGCCCATCGCCGGTTTCGCCGCAGGCCTGTGCGCCACAACCGGGGCCGAGAATCGCGATGCCA